>JAEWCY010000141.1 GCA_023390395.1 Pseudomonadota bacterium
CCCGAAGGGATGGCTGTGCACGGTGTCCACCGCGCTCGGCGCGAGCAGCACCGCCGCGGTCAGCGCAGGCGCCGCGTCCTTCAGCGCCGGGACGCGCGCGCCCATCACCTCGCGGGGGGGGCGCGCCCCCCCCCCCCCCCCCCCCCCCCCCCACCTCCCCATCCTAATTACTGGCCACGGCCTTTTGGCCGACCACGGCCATGAGCCTTTTGGCCAGGTCGGTGTTGTCGTAGTAGCCGGCGAAGGCCTGCGCTCCCGGCCCCATGGCCGAGGTGACCACGGGCACGCCGGTGTGGGAGTAGCTGGTCCAGGCCAGGCCGGCCTTGTTGTCGAGGATGTGGGTGAGGGCTATGGCCAGGGGCTCGTAGCCGCCATAGGCCCGGTAGTCCATCTCGTCGCCCTTTTCCTTTTCGCCCTGCATGCTGCGGGCAAAGGCGTCCTTGACGGCCACGAGCTCGAACTCCTTGAGGTACATGCCGTGGGCGTCGGCCGGGGAGGTGTCGTCCTCGGTGGGCTTCGGCGCGGACTTCATGGCTTCGAGGTCGGCGGCCGTGGGCACGACGAGGCCGAAGCTCTCCTGGATCATGGGCGCGACGTCCTCGAACCTGGCGCTGCCGGCGTCGTGGGTCTTCTTGTATTCCTTGAGGGCGGCGGTGAACTTGAGGAACGACTCCTTCTGGTGCTTGAGGTAGTCGTAGTAGTTGCCGTAGCGCGTGCCGGCAAAGCCCAGGGTCAGGCCGCCGCATTCGTGGTCGCCGGTGACCACGACCAGCGTCTCGTCAGGGTGCTTTTCGGCGAAGGCCACGGCCTTGGCCACGGCGGCGTCGAAGGCCAGGGTGTCGTGGATGGAGGCGGCGGCGTCGTTGGCGTGGCAGGCCCAGTCGATCTTGCCGCCCTCGACCATGAAGAAGAAGCCTTTCGGGTTGTCCAGGAGCTCGATGCCCTTGGCGGTGTAGTCGGCCAGGGACAGTCCGGCCTTGTCGCCGTCCAGGGCGTAGGGCAGGGCCTTGTCGTGGTCGAGTTCGGGATTGAGGGCCACGAGCCTGGTCCCGGGCTTGGCGTCCCGTATGGTCTGCGGGTCGCTGGTCACCTGGTAGCCGGCGGCCTTGATGACCTCCATGGCGTCGGCCTTCTCGCCTTCCTTCTTCGACTTCTTGCCGGCCGGGTCCTTGAAGCCGCCGCCGCCGAAGTAGTCGAAGCCGCTCTTGGCCACGTCCAGGGCGATCTCGTAATAATTGTTGCGGCTTTCCTGGTGGGAATAGAAGCAGGCCGGAGTGGCGTGGTCCAGGGAGACGCTCGAGACCACGCCGACCTTGCGGCCGCTGTCCCGGGCCATCTCGGCCATGGTGGGCACGGGCTTTTTGGCCCCGTCCACGCTGATGGCCCCGTTGTAGGTCTTGACGCCGGCGGCCAGGGCGGTGCCGGCCGCGCCGGAGTCGGTGATGATGGAATTGAGGGAATAGGTGGTGGTCAGGCCCTGGGCGGGCATCCTGTTCATGGCCAGCTTGACGATGCCGGGCTCTTTTTTGCCTTCCCTGGCGGCCAGGAAGTATTCGGCGGCGCTGCGCTGGGGCATGGCCAGGCCGTCGCCGATGAAGAGAAAGACGTACTTGGGCGCGGGCCCGGAATCGGCGCGGGCCACGGCGGCGGCCACGAACAGGGCGGCCAGCACGAGCCAGGCCACACGGTTGATGGCGGCCGCGGCGAAGGGCGGCATGGCGTATCGGCGCATGGTGGGTGTTCCTCCGTTGGCGGTTCTCGCCGATCGGGTACGCCCGCCCGTGTGACGCCCTCGTGGCGGGGCCATGGCGTTTACCGGACCAAACGTCGCCGCCGGGCCGCCCGGCCCTTGCGCGAACGCCGTCGCCGCCCCTTCACGGACCATGGCCAGGGCCGGCATCGCCCGGGGGCACGGCGCGCCTACCATCGGCCCCGTTCGAGCAGGCCCCGGCGCAGCAGCTCCCGCTCCTTGTAGAGGTCGAAGTCGAAGCAGGCGCTGCGCGGCCGCCCCTTGCGCTTGCGGGCCCGGAAGTAGACGACGCCGCTGACGATGACGGCATCCACGAGGAAAATGATGAACAACAGCCATGTGGTGGAAAGACCAGACATGGTTTCCTCCTCCCGACGGTCGAACTTCCGGGCCGGGGCGAAGCCTCCGGCCTGCGCCGGCCTCGGCCGGCGGCGTGACGTTGCGCCCGAAACGGCGCGAAAAAGGCGTAAACGGGACCGGGGCGCAAGGCGCGGGGCCGGCGGGCGCGGGGATGCGCCGCCCGCCCCGTCGTGGCCGCCACGGCGGGAGAGGCGCGGAACGCCGCCCGAAAAGGCCGCCAAGGGCCCCTTCCGGGTCGTCCCGTCGGATGGAATCCTCCTTCCCCGATTTCCTTATGCAGCCGGGGGCGGCGAGAAATAAAGACGACTTTCCTGTGTTTGTGGCCACAGATAACCACAGATAATTCCCGGGGGACCAAAAGCGTCGCCGGGGATGGGCTTTACAGGCGTCGGCAGGTTTGTCACAGAAGCGATATTTCAGAAACGTCAAAAACGGTTGCGAGGCTCCATGGGCATCGCCCCGAAAACCGGCCGGCCGACCAAGCCGCGCAACGCCGTCGCCGGCGAGAACCTGCGTCAGGCGCTCAAGACGCTGGGCAAGACCTGGCGCAAGAACGTCAACGATCCCGACCACGTCTTCAACTGGGACGCCTGGTCGGCCTGCGGCCTGCCCCGAAGCCCCACCACCATCGACGCGGACATGCGCCTGGGCGTGCCCGAGGAGCGCCTCGGGGCCTACGCCCAGTGCCTGGCCATCTCGCCGCGCACGCTGGTCTCGCCCGGCACGGACATCCGCGCCGCCCTGGGCCTGGCCCGGCCGGCCCGCCATCCGGCCACGGCCGCGCCGGGGCTGGGGCTCGGGCCGACGTTCACGGAAGACTATCTCGGCTACAACGCCCCGGCGGCCATGCGCCGGCTCTTCGACCTCGTCGCCGGCGTCTACCGCGTCCGCTACGTCCTTTCCATCACCGAAGACGTGCACGCCTGCGCCTTCTGGTTCGCCGCCGCGGAAAACCACCGCCTCCTGGGGCACGGGTTCTTCGTCCGCTTCGGCCTGGACAACTTCTTCCGGGCCAGCACCTTCCGCTGGCACAACAACCTCCACACCCTCTATCTGTGCGACAATCAGAAGGAACTCGGCCATCTCCTTTTCGTCGACCCCCTGCGCCACAATCTCGTGGCCAGGCGTTCCCCGTTCTGGCTGAGCGGCCACGGCGTCACGGACAGCGGCCTGGCCGACAACGCCCCCGTGGCCATGATGTTTCGCATGGAGCGCCTGGAACCCCCGCCCGGGCTTTCCCCGGGAGACCTGTGGGACCGGGAGTGCGAGGCGGTGCGCCGCCGGCCGTGCATCGCCGCCGACGAACCGGAGCACGCGGCCCTGCGGGCGGCCGTGACCGCGCCGGCGCCTCTCGGCTGACCTCCCGGGCTTTGCCTCGCGGCCAAAGAAGTCTATCAGAACGGATCGGCGATCCGCCGCCGGTCACGCCACCCTTTTCCCGGAGGACGCATGAAGCGCCTGTTGTGCCTGTTCGCCGCCGCCTGCCTGGCGGCGTTTTCCGCCGCCCCGGCCCTGGCCGCGCAGGCGTCCGAGGCCCCGGGGGCCAAACCCCTGGCCGTGGGCAGCGCCTTTCCCGACGTAACCCTGGTCGGGGAGCTCACGCCCGAGGCGGCGGCCTCCCTGGGACTGGCTCCCGGCGCGGCGCGCGTCTCCCTCGACAGCCTGGGCCCGGAAGTCCTCGTGCTCGAGGTCTTCAGCATGTACTGCCCGTTCTGCCAGCAGGACGCCCCCTCGGTGAACGCGCTAAACGACCTCATCGCCAAGCGGGGCCTGTCCAACCGCATCGCGGTCGTCGGCGTCGGCGCGGGCAACTCCGTCGCCGAGGTGGAAGTCTTTCGCAAGAAGTTCGCCGTGCCGTTCCCGCTTTTCGCCGACCCGGACTTCGTCGTGCATGGCCGGGTGGGCAAGGTGGGCACGCCGTTTTTCTACGTGCTCAGGAAAAAGCCCGGCGGCGGCTACGTGGTGGCCGGCGCGAGCCTTGGCGTCATGGATTCGCCGGCGGAGTTCTTGTCGCGCATCACGCGGGCGGCGGGCATCTGACGGCCGGCGCGGGCAGGGGAGGCGGAACTTGATTTGGAAAACGATTCTCCATAAGATGGTTTGGGAGTAGGGGGGTAGGAGCATGACCGCATTCTGGCTCGGGGCCGCGCTGGCGGTCCTTTTGTGCGTCGCGCCGGCCCTGGCCGCGCCGCCGGTTCCGGCGGGGCTGGCCGAGAACATCTGCCCGGTGGGGCCGCTGCCGCCCACGGACAGCAGGCTGGCGGTGGCCGTGGGCCAGCCCATGCCGGACTTCGACCTGCCGGCCGTGGGCGGCCGGCGGGTGCGCCTGGCGGACTACCTGGGCAGGAAGAACCTGGTCTTGTCCTTCGTGCCGGCGGCCTGGACCCCGGTGTGCTCGGGCCAGTGGCCGGGCTACAACATCGCCCGGGAGGTCTTCGAGGAAAACGACGCGGCGCTGGTCGGCATCTCGGCGGACAACATCCCCACGCTCTACGCCTGGACCAGGCAGATGGGCACGCTCTGGTTCGCCGTGGCCTCGGACTTCTGGCCCCACGGCGGGCTGGCCGCAAAGCTCGGCATCCTGCGCGGTGACGGCACCACGGAGCGGGCGCTATTTGTGGTGGACAAACAAGGCGTGATCCGATTCATTGACGTCCATGACATCAACACGCGCCCGGACCTTGGCGAACTGATCCAAGCCATGGAGCGCGTGCACGAGGGGCAATGACGCGTCGCCATAAGGCAGCAGGAACGGCACAGCAAGGAGCAGCACCATGTCCGATGCATCGCTTCCACGCCATTACGAACGTCTGACCCGCAATTACCCCCGTTTCATGGCCGCCTTGGAATCCGTGGCCGTGGCCGCCCGCGAGGCCGGCCCCCTGCAGGAGAAGGTCCTGCACCTGGTGCAGATGGGCGCGGCGGCGGCGCGCGCCATGGAGACCGGCGTGGCCAGCCATGCCAGGCGAGCCGCCCGGGCCGGCGCGACGCCGGCGGAGATCAGCCAGGCCCTGCTGGCGCTGACGCCCACCATCGGCTTTCCCGCCGTGGCCGCGGCGCTCAAGTGGGCCGAGAAGAACATCGACGATTAAAAAGGTGCGGCGACCTTTCGGAAAGAGGCCATGTCGGCAAGGCAAACCGGATTTGAAAGCAACAGTGCCCTCGAAATGCGCGAATGTGGAGGTTGTGCATGAAACCGCTCAAGGGATCGAAGACCGAAAAGAACATCCTGACCGCCTTCTCCGGCGAGTCCCAGGCCAGGAACCGCTACACCTACTTCGCCTCCAAGGCGAAAAAGGAAGGCTACGAACAGATTTCGGCCATTTTCACCGAGACCGCCGACCAGGAGAAGGAGCACGCCAAGCGGCTGTTCAAGTACCTGGAGGGCGGCGAGGTGGAGATCACCGCCGCCTTTCCGGCCGGCGTGATCGGCGACACCGTGGCCAACCTGCGCGAGGCCGCCGGCGGCGAGGCCTATGAAGAGGACGACATGTATCCGTCCTTCGCCGCCGTGGCCAACGAGGAAGGCTACCCCGAGGTGGCCGCCACGTTCCTGCACATCGCCAAGGCCGAGGGCTTTCACAAGCGCCGCTACGCCAAGCTGGCGGACAACATCGAGGCGGGCCTGGTGTTCAAGCGGCCGTCCAAGATCCTGTGGCGCTGCCGCAACTGCGGCTATCCCATGGAAAGCGACCACGCTCCGGACAAGTGCCCGGCCTGCGAGCATCCGCAGGCCTATTTCGAGATCGCTCCCGAGAACTGGTAGACCGGACGATTTCCCGGCCACGCCGCGCCCGGCGCGGCGTGGCCGTTTTTCCGCGGGAGCGCGGCCTGGGGCGCGCCCGTTCGACCAAGCGGCAAGACCAAGGCACAGGTTTCGAGATGCTCTATGCCCATTCGCCCAAGGTGATCGTCATCGCCGGAGCCCCGGCGTCCGGGAAGTCCACGGTGGCGGAGCGGATCGCCGAGGAGTGCGGGTACTTGAGCCTCGGCCTCGACGCCATCAACACCCGGATAGCCGATACGCTCAAGATCGGGATCGACGACCTGCGCCAACCCCATCCGGCCGTGTTCAAGGAATTCAAGATGGCGTTCCTGTATAAGCTACGGGAGAACCGCTTCCGCGACATCGTCCTGGAAGGGTGCAGGATCAGCCATCCGCACATCTTCGGCGCGTTCCACCACTCCCTGTTCACCGCCTACGGCGAATACACCATCCTCAAATGCTTCTATCTGCATCCGGACAGCGAGACGCGGGAGAAGCAGTACCTGCTGCGTCAGGTGCAGCTGGCCAAGAAGGCCATACGGGACAAGGACAAGGGAGCCCTCGGCCAACTGCACCACCAGCACGGGAAGGGCTTCACCGAACAGCTCGATCCCCCGCTGCCGGGCTTCGAGATCGTGGCCGACGGCGAGGAGATCCTCGCCTGCGCCCGCGACCTCCGGGGCCGCAAGCATCCCGACCTCCCGGCCGCCCACGAGGACCTCGTCAAGGCCCTCGCCGAATCGGGCACGCACAACCCGTTCTACCAGCGCGTGGAGATCGGCGGCGAGGTGGTCATCCACGGCTTCACGGAATCGGAAAGGACCTGGGAGAACATTCGCCGGCTCGGCCTCGATTTCCAGGACAGGACCACCTGCGACATCGGCTGCATGCACGGCTACTTCTCCTTCAAGCTGGAGGAGGCCGGGGCGTCGCCCCACGGCATCGACGTCGATCCCATGGCCGTGTCCGTGGCGACCATGATCGCCAAGGCGCGAAATTCCGGAGCCGTCTTCAGCGTGCACCGGTCGGAGGAGGCCTTCGACAGGCGCTACGACTACATCTTCGCCCTCAACGTCCTGCACCGGGTCTCGGATTTCCAGGCCGCCTGCCGCAACATCTTCGCCTCCACGGACAACGCCGTCGTGGAAGTGGGCGAGGTCCAGCTCAAGGAGCTGTTCCTGCTGAGCAAGGAATACGGCTTCCGGATGAAGCGGACGCTCAAGTCCCACAGGAACACCGACGTCGTGGGGCAGCGCTCCATCATCCACCTGGCCAAGGCCTAGTGCCGCGCCCACGAAACGCGCGCCTGCGCAACATGCCATAGCAAGCATGTCTTCCTGAAAAAACGAGCGTAGTCGCCAGGGACGCAACACGCGTCAGATCCTTCCCCGCGACGGGGCGGGGCCTCTTCCCCCGGGCTCCCTTCGCCTCAGGGCGTCGGCGTCTCGCCGGCCGCCTGGCGGCGCTTGTCCGCCTCGTCGCGCAGCCGCGCCAGAATCTCGTCATATCCCGACGGCCGGTGGGGCCGCAGGCAGGGGGTGCAGTCCTTGACGCCGTGGCGCATCTCGTGGTCGCCGCCGCAGTCTTCCAGGAAATAGAGCGGGCAAAAGCAGAACAGGCAGTTGAAGGCGGCCGGGTCGGCCCCGGCGTGGCAGGGGAAATAGCGGCAGGCGGTGTTGGCGAAATAGCGGTGGCTGGCGTCCATGACGGCTCCTCGGGGCTTGTTGGGCACGGGGCTTGCAATCCCCTGTTCGCCCAGATCGACCACGAAACACCGGGAAGCCCCATGGCCATACAGACCACCTCCAACGCCGCCGGCGACGTCTTCAAGAAAGCGGCCTCCCTTGCCCCCGGCACCAACCGGACCGGCAAGGATTCCCGTGTTTTCGCGACCATGCTCAAAAGCGGCTACGGAATCAACGGGGAGGTGGGCAAGTCCGCCGGCAAGGCCATCCCCCGCGAGAACATGATCACGGGCCTGGAAATGCTCTCCTCGGGCTCGGGCACGGACCAGGACGCGGCCATGGCCATGCTCGGCTACGACACCGGAGCCAAGGGTTTGACGCAGGGGCAGGGGGGGCTGGACAAGTTCCAGGGCAGCGCCCTGGCCACCCTGTCGCGCCTGGCCATGGAGCAGGCGGCGGCGGACAGCGGCTCGTCCCGGGCCGGACCGGCCCAGGCCCCGGCCGTGGCCGGCGGCGGGTACAGCGTGCGTCAGGCCGTTGACAAGTCCGCGGTGCGCATGGCCGTCAGCCCCAATGCCCGCCACCCCGACGACCTCGGCCACCTCGACCGGGTCGCCGGAACCGGCGCTTCGGGCGGGTTCACCAAGCGCGAGGAGGAACTCCTGCTCGCCGCCGCCGGCGCGGAGAACATCCTGGCCGAGACCAGCCGCGTGGAGGCGGCCAAGGCCGAGGTCGCGGCCACGCGCAAGGTGCTGCCCTCCACCATCCAGCACAAGGCCGGCAGCCTGAGCGCCCAGTACGAATCCAACAGCGAGATCGACTACATCGGCTACGACGGCCGGGGCGGCACCTCCTACGGCCAGTACCAGATCGCGGCCAAGACCGGCACCATGGACTATTTCATCCGGTTCCTGGAGGACAAGGCCCCGGATCTGGCGGGCCGCCTCAAGGCCGCCGGGCCGGCCGACACCGGGGGCCGGACGGGGCGCATGCCCGCCGTGTGGAAGGACATCGCCGCCGCCGATCCCAGGCGCTTCGAGGCCCTGCAGCACGAATTCATCCGCTCCAACAACTACGCCCCGGCGGCCAAGAGCATCGTGCTGACCACGGGCGTGGACGTGACCAAGCGCTCCTACGCCCTGCGCGAGGTGCTGTGGAGCACGGCCGTGCAGCACGGCCCCTACGGCGCGGAACGCATCTTCTCCCAGGCCATCGAAAAGGCCGAGAACTCCACCGGTCGCCAGGATTTTGACAGGGCGGTCATCGAGGAGGTCTACCGCCTGCGCGGCCAGAAGTTCTTCCGCCACAACAAGCGGGTGCGCGAGGCGGTCCAGTCGCGCTTCCGCGACGAGAAGACCACGGCCATCGCCCTGCTCGACGGCGCTCCCGCGTAAGCGGGGGGAGGGCAGTGGGGGGAGACGGGGGGGAAGCCTCCGGCGGCCAAGGGGCCGCAGCCCCTTGGAACCCCGGGACGCATCGGCCGACTTGTCCCACGATCAGCCGTTTTTCCTGACGAAACGCTCCGCCGCGAACCATGGCCTCCCGCGTTTCCCAGGCGCGGCCCCTGCCGGCCTTGCCCCGTAACCCGGTCCTTTCCCGGGACGACGCAGGCGGGGCGGGCGATTTCTTTTTCTCACTTCCCGACTTTGCCCCGCAAACGCTTTTCATGTAGGGGGGAGGCATGAACAGCCGAGGCGCCCCGTGACGGGGCAGGGTTGCGCCGAAGCCGCGCGCCTGGACGAGCGCCTAAGCGCCCTGACGCGCTGCTTCGCCCTGTCGCGCCTGGTGACGGAATCCCTGGAGCTTTCCGAGGTCCTGGAGCGCATCATGACCACCTCGCGCCAGGCGCTGCGGGCCGAGGCGGCCAGCCTGCTCCTGGTGGACGAGGCCCCGGGGCCGGGCCAGGGCGAACTGGTCTTCACCGTGGCCCAGGGGCCGGCCTGCCGGGACCTGCGCGCGGGCTTCCGCCTGGCCCCGGGCGAGGGCGTGGCCGGCTGGGTGGCGAAGCGGGCCGAGCCCGTGCTCCTGGTCGACGTCTACGCCGACCCGCGCTTCAATCCGGAAGTGGACCGGCTTACGGGCTACCGCACCCGGACCATGGCCTGCGTGCCGCTGCTCTACCGGGGCCGGGTCATCGGCGTGGCCCAGTGCATCAACAAGGAAGACGGCGGGGTCTTCAGCGCCGACGACATGGAGATGTTCTCGCTCCTGGCCGCCCAGGCCGCCGTGGCCATCGTCAACGCCCGGCTGCACGGCGAGGCCCTGGCCAAGCAGCGCATGGACTTCGACATGGAGCTGGCGGCCGGGGTGCAGCAGAGCCTTTTGCCGCGCGGCGCGCCGTCCGTGCCCGGGTTCGACGTGACCGGAGTGAGCCTGTCCTGCGACGCCACGGGCGGGGATTACTACGATTTCCTGCGCCCCGGCGGCGGTGAGGGACGCGGCGGCTCGCTGCTCGCCGCCGTCGGCGACGTGACCGGCCACGGCATCCAGGCCGCCCTGCTCATGACCTCGGTGCGCGCCTTCCTGCGGGCGCGCCTGCTCGCCCCGGGCGGGCCGGCGGACATCGTCTCCGACGTCAACCGGCTGCTGGCCGACGACATGGGCGACAGCGGCCGGTTCATGACCCTTTTCCTGCTGGAGCTCGACGGCGCGCGCCGGGCGGCGCGCTACGTCCGGGCCGGCCACGATCCGGCCCTGCTCTACGATCCCGGGACGGACGCCTTCACGGAGCTGGCCGGCCGGGGCATTCCGCTCGGCATCGACGCCGACTGGCGGTACGAGAATTACGTGGTGCCTCGGCTGCCGGCCGGGGCGATCCTGGTGCTCGGCACCGACGGCATCTGGGAAGCGCGAGGGCCGTGCGGCGACATGTACGGCAAGGACCGGCTGCGCCGGGCCGTGCGCGCCGCCGCGTCCGCCGACGCCCCGGGCGTGGCCCGGGCCGTGCTGGACGATCTGGCGGCATTTCTGGCCGGCGAACCGCGCCATGACGACGTGACCCTGGTCGTGGTCAAGGCGTCGGCGGCCGCCGACGAAAAGGAGGTTGCATGACTTACGGGAAAATGCTGGCCCTGGCCCTGGCGCTGGGGCTCGCCCTTGGCGGCTGCAGCAAGGAAGACCCCCAGGCCTTCGAAAAGGTCGATCACAACAAGGATGGCAAGGTCATCTTCGAGGAACTCATCCTGGTCTTTCCCGACCTGACGGTGGAGGAGTTCCTGGCCGCCGACGCCGACCGCAGCGGCGCCCTCGACGCCAAGGAATACCAGCGCCTGCGCGAGGCCCGGGCCGCCGGCAGGAAGCTCGACGCCAGCTCGACGCCGCCCGCGCCGGCCGAACCGGCCAAGGCCCCGGAAGCGGCCGCGCCCGCCAAGGCTCCCGAGCCGGCCAAGCCGGCCGAGCC
>JAEWCY010000167.1 GCA_023390395.1 Pseudomonadota bacterium
CCCAGATGGACGGCGGCATCCTCGTCGTCGCCGCCACCGACGGCCCCATGCCCCAGACCCGTGAGCACATCCTGCTCGCCCGTCAGGTCGGCGTGCCGCAGCTGGTCGTGTTCATGAACAAGGTCGATCTGGTCGACGACCCCGAACTGCTGGAACTGGTCGAGCTCGAAGTGCGCGAGCTGCTCACCAAGTACGGCTTCCCGGGCGACGACATCCCGGTCATCAAGGGCTCCGCTCTGAAGGCTCTTGAGGCTTCCGATGTCAACAGCCCCGAGGCCGCGCCGATCTTCGAGCTGCTCGACGCCTGCGACTCGTTTATTCCCGAGCCCAAGCGCGACATCGACAAGCCGTTCCTGATGCCCATCGAGGACGTGTTCTCGATCTCCGGCCGCGGCACGGTGGTGACCGGCCGCGTCGAGCGCGGCATCATCACGGTCGGCGACGAAGTGGCCATCATCGGCATCAAGGACACGGTCAAAACCACCTGCACCGGCGTCGAGATGTTCCGCAAGATCCTGGACCAGGGCCAGGCCGGCGACAACGTGGGCGTGCTTTTGCGCGGCGTCAAGCGCGACGAGGTCGAGCGCGGCCAGGTGCTGGCCAAGCCGGGCTCCATCACGCCGCACCGCAAGTTCAAGGCCGAGGTGTACGTCCTGAACAAGGAAGAGGGCGGCCGTCACACGCCGTTCTTCTCGGGCTACCGTCCCCAATTCTACTTCCGCACGACCGACATCACGGGCGTCGTGACCCTGGCCGAAGGCGTCGAGATGGTGATGCCCGGCGACAACGCCACGTTCAACGTGGAGCTGATCGCCCCCATCGCCATGGAGAAGGGCCTGCGCTTCGCCATCCGCGAAGGCGGCCGCACCGTCGGCGCCGGCGTCGTGTCGGAAATCGTGGAGTAAGCGATGCGCATCAATATCCAGCTGCAGTGCACCGAGTGCAAGCGCAAGAACTACGCTACGGAAAAGAACAAGAAAAATACCACCGGCCGCCTCGAAGTGAAGAAGTACTGCCCGTTCGACCACAAGCACACGGTCCATCGGGAAACGAAGTAGCAGGGCGCCGGGTTTAAACGCAGGGCAGTAGCTCCAACGGTAGAGCATCGGACTCCAAATCCGAGGGCTGGGGGTTCGAATCCCTCCTGCCCTGCCATTTTCGAGCAAGGCGTAGGTCATGGCCAAAGAAAAGACGCAGACGACCCCGGCCCCCCAGGCCGTACCCCAGGGCGACAAGCCGGCCAAGGCCAAGACGGCCGCCAAGGCCGGAGCCAAGGGCGGCGAAGGGGCGACCGGACAGCCCACGGGACTCGCGGCGCGCATCGCCTCGGCCAAGGAATTCTTCGAGCAGTCCAAGGCCGAACTCAAAAAGGTCACTTGGCCCACCCGCCAGGAGACGGTCAAGACCGGCATCGCGGTCCTCGTCTTCAGCGTGGTCATGGCCATTTACCTGGGCGTCGTGGACATGGTCCTTTCCAGGCTCGTGGCGCTTATCCTCTCCTAACGGGTCGCAACGGAAACGGTCATGACAACGAACGAAGGCATCCTCGACGACCAGCGCGCGCCCGCCCGGTGGTACATCGTCCACACGTATTCCGGTTTCGAGAACCGCGTGGAGCAGACCATCCGGGAGATGATGCGCACGGGCCAGGACGGCGGATGCATCGAGGAAGTCGTCGTCCCCACCGAGAAGGTCATCGAGCTGGTCAAGGGCGAGAAGAAGACGTCCACGCGCAAGTTCTACCCGGGGTACGTCATGGTCAAGATGTCCATGAACGACAACTCCTGGCACCTCGTCCAGTCGATCCCGCGCGTGACCGGATTCATCGGCGGCAAGAACCAGCCGACGCCCATGCGCGACAGCGAGGCGGACAAGATCCTCAACCTGATGGTCAGCCGCCAGGAACAGCCCCGTCCCAAGTACCACTTCGAGCGGGGCGACGACGTCCGGGTCATCGACGGCCCCTTCGGCGGCTTCAACGGCGTGGTCGAGGACGTCAACTACGACAAGGGCAAGCTTCGCGTGTCGGTCTCCATCTTCGGCCGCCAGACGCCGGTGGAACTGGATTTCGTGCAGGTGAGCAAAAACTAGGGGGCTTTGGCCCTCTTTCGCAAGGATATTCGCAATGGCCAAGAAGATCACCGCCAAGGTCAAGCTGCAGCTTCCGGCCGGTTCCGCCAACCCGTCTCCCCCGGTCGGTCCGGCGCTGGGCCAGCATGGCGTCAACATCATGGAATTCTGCAAGGCGTTCAACGCCAAGACGATGGACCAGAAGGGCACCATCATCCCGGCCTTGATCACCATTTATGCCGACCGCTCCTTCACCTTCATCACCAAGACTCCTCCGGCGTCCGTGCTTCTGGCCAAGGCCGCCAAGATCGAAAAGGGATCGGGCGAGCCCAACAAGACCAAGGTGGGCAAGATCACCAAGGCCCAGATCGAGGAAATCGCCAAGCTCAAGCTGGTGGACATGTCGGCCAACGATCTGGATGCGGCCTGCCGCTCCATTTCCGGAACCGCCCGCAGCATGGGCATCGAGATCGTCTAACCGGCGCGCGCGCAAGAGGGAATTTCGAGATGGCCAAGCATGGAAAGAAATATCGCGAGGCGGTCAAGGACATTGACCTGCAGGCGAAATACGACGTCAACGAAGCCATGGCCCTGACCGTCAAGAGCGGCGTCGCCAAGTTCGACGAGACCGTCGACGTGGCCCTGTGCCTGGGCGTCAACCCCAAGTACTCCGACCAGATGGTGCGCGGCGCGGTGTCCTTGCCCCACGGCCTGGGCAAGACCGTGCGCGTGCTCGCCTTCTGCAAGGGCGACAAGGAGGCCGAGGCCCGCGAGGCCGGGGCCGACTTCGCCGGCGGCGACGACCTGATCGAGAAGATCAAGGGCGGCTTCCTGGATTTCGACAAGGCCGTGGCCACCCCCGACATGATGGCCACCGTGGGCAAGATCGGCAAGATCCTCGGCCCCCGCGGGCTCATGCCCAACGCCAAGACCGGCACCGTCACCTTCGACATCGGCAAGGCCGTGCAGGAGCTCAAGGCCGGCAAGGTCGAGTTCAAGGTGGACAAGGCCGGCGTGCTGCATGTGCCGCTTGGCAAGCGTTCGTTTGGCCCCGAGAAGCTCCTGGACAACTTCCGGGCGCTCATCGACATGGTCATGCGCCTCAAGCCGTCGGCGGCCAAGGGCACCTACCTCCAGGCCATGGCCCTGGCCACCACCATGGGCCCCGGCATCAAGGTGGACACCCAGTCCGTGCGCAAACTCCTCGAGGGCTAGAACCGCCCTCGCAACCTGCGTCAGCGATTGTCCCGGGCCAGAGGCGCGTCCTTTGGCCGGGGACGATTTTTCGATATAAAACAGGGCATTGAAAGCGAGTCGGAGACAGCGGGTGGGGGCGTTCCCCTTAATTTCCCGCCGAGACCCCGCTTTGGCTCACTTGAAGGCCCTCCAACCCGCATGTGGAGGTAGGTACCGTGCAACGTGCGCAAAAAAACGAGATCATCGAAAAACTGCGCGCCAAGGCGGACCGGGCCGGCATTGCGTTGGTCACCGACTTTCGGGGCATGACCGTCGAGGAGCTGACCGATCTGCGCGTCAAGCTCCGCGCCGCGGGTGTCGACTACCAGGTCGTGAAAAACACCCTGGCCCGGCTGGCGGTGAAAGACGGCGTCCACGACGCCCTCAAGGACCATCTGAAGGACAACAACGCCGTTGCCTTCGGCTACGACGACCCGGTCGTCGCGGCCAAGGTCCTTGTGGACTATGCCAAGACCAGCAAGAAGTTCGCGGTGAAGCTCGCCAGCCTCTCCGGAAAGGTCATCGACGCCCAGGGCGTCACCGACCTGTCCAAGCTGCCGAGCAAGCCCGAACTGCTGGCCACGGCGCTCGGCACCATGAACGCCGTCCCCACCAACTTCGTCAGCCTGTTCGCGAACGTGGTTCGCGGCATGCTGTACGCCCTTACGGCCATCAAGGAAAAAAAGGAAGCCGCCTAAACCCGGCTTCCGCCAAAGCGAACGCTTGAGGAGGAACTGATCCATGTCCGAGATCACCAAAGAGCAGGTTGTCGATTTCATTGCCAATATGACCGTTCTCGAGCTCTCCCAGTTCATCAAGGAGCTCGAGGAGAAGTTCGGCGTGTCCGCCGCCGCCCCGGCCATGGGCATGATGATGGCCGCCCCGGCCGCCGGCGGCGACGCCGCCCCGGCCGAGGAAGAGAAGACCGAGTTCGACGTCGTGCTGACCAACGCCGGCGGCAACAAGATCGCCGTCATCAAGGTCGTGCGCGCCCTGACCGGTCTGGGCCTCAAGGAAGCCAAGGCCAAGGTCGACGAGCTGCCTTCCGTCATCAAGGAAGCCGTGTCCAAAGCCGACGCCGAGGAAGCCAAGAAGCAGCTGGATGAGTCCGGAGCGACCTGCGAAATCAAGTAAGCGCCTCGCGCTTTCGTTCTCGACGGAAAAGAGCGCCCCCACTCCTCGGGGCGGGGGCTCTCTTTTCCCGTTTTTTGTCTTAGACCCGCTTTCCGAAGCCCGAAAACCGGCCAAGCCGGCGAACAAGGGCGAAACAGGCGCAGACAGCGCCGCGCAAGGCCGATGACGGGCCGTCTCAACGCCCGGGAACTTCCTAACGTCGTAGCCCTGCAACAGAGGAAAAAATGGCCCAGCTGACCAAACATTTCGGCAAGATCGTCAAAACGCTGACCATTCCCCACCTGCTCAACCTGCAGATCGACTCCTACGAGCTCTTCCTGCAGATGGACGTCCCGCCCACCAGTCGCGAGGACGCCGGGCTCGAGGGTGTGTTCCGTTCGGTCTTTCCCATCGAGGACTTCAATAGAACCGCCTCGCTGGAGTATGTCAGCTACGAAATCGGCGAGCCAAAATACGACGTTCCCGAATGCATCGCCAAGGGCCTCACCTACGAGGCGCCGCTTCGCATCAAGGTCCGCCTGGTCGTCTACGACGTGGACGAGGAGACCGAGAACCGCACCATCCGCGACATCAAGGAGCAGGTGATCTATTTTGGCACCGTGCCGCTGATGACCGAGAAGGGCACTTTCATCATCAACGGCACCGAGCGCGTCATCGTCAACCAGCTCCAGCGCTCCCCGGGCATCATCTTCGAGCACGACTCCGGCAAGAGCCACACCAGCCGCAAGGTGCTCTACTCCTGCCGCGTGATCCCCATGCGCGGCTCCTGGCTCGATTTCGACTACGACCACAAGGACATCCTGTACGTGCGCATCGACCGCCGCCGCAAGATGCCCGCCACCATCCTGTTCAAGGCCATGGGCATGTCGCGCGTCGACATCCTGCGCTATTTCTACGAGATCGAGCACTTCGCCGTGGAAGGGCCGCGCGTGTTCCGCCAGGTCCATGCCGAATTCTACCGCAAGGAAAAGGCCTACACCGAGGTGCGCGACGCCGAGGGCAAGGTCATCGTGGCCGTGGACAAGCCCATCACCAAGCGGGCCTGGCGGCTCATGCTCGAGGCCGGCATCGCCCGCATCGAGGTCGATCCGGCCACGCTCACGGGCCTGTTCTTGGCCGAGGACATCGCCGACCCGGCCACGGGCGAGGTCCTGGTCGAGGCCGCCGACGAGCTCACCCCGGACGTGGTGGAAAAGCTCAAGGACGCCGGCATCGCCGACTTGCCCGTGCTGCACACCCGGGGCGTGGACACCTCCTCGTCCATCCGCGACACCATGGTCCTCGACAAGACCACGGACACCATCACCGCCCAGGTCGAAATCTACCGCCGGCTGCGCCCGTCCTCGCCGCCGACTCCGGAAATCGCGGCCAACTTCTTCGAGAACCTCTTCCGCAATCCGGACTACTACGACCTGTCCCCCGTGGGCCGCTACAAATTGAACGCCAGGCTGCGCATCGACCAGCCGCTGGATTTCCGCACCCTGTCCAACGACGACATTTTGAAGGCCGTCAAGCACCTGACCTTCCTCAAGGACTCCCACGGCCCGGCCGACGACATCGACCACCTGGGCAACCGCCGGGTGCGCCCCGTGGGCGAGCTGGTCGAGAACCAGTACCGCATCGGTCTGGTGCGCATGGAGCGGGCCATCAAGGAGCGCATGAGCCTCCAGGAAGTGGCCACGCTCATGCCCCACGACCTGATCAATCCCAAGCCCGTGGCCGCGGTGCTCAAGGAATTCTTCGGCACCTCCCAGCTGTCCCAGTTCATGGACCAGACCAACCCGCTCTCCGAGGTCACCCACAAGCGCCGCCTCTCGGCCCTGGGCCCCGGCGGCCTCACCCGCGAACGGGCCGGCTTCGAGGTGCGCGACGTGCACACCTCCCACTACGGCCGCATCTGCCCCATCGAAACGCCGGAAGGCCCGAACATCGGCCTGATCGTCTCCCTGACCACCCACTCCAAGGTCAACGACTTCGGCTTCATCGAGACGCCCTACCGGGTCGTGCGCGACAGCCGGGTGACCGATGAGGTGGTCTACCTCGACGCCACCCGCGAGATCGACGAGGTCATCGCCGGAGCCAACGCCGAGCTCGACGAGCAGGGGCATTTCGTGCACCCCATGGTCGGCGCGCGCATCCGCGGCGACCTCATCATGACCCCGCGCGAGCAGGTGACCCTCATCGACATCTCGCCGAGCCAGATCGTGTCCGTCTCGGCCGCGCTCATTCCGTTCCTCGAGCACGACGACGCCAACCGCGCGCTCATGGGCTCCAACATGCAGCGCCAGGCCGTGCCGCTTCTGCGCTGCGAGCAGCCGCTTGTCGGCACGGGCATGGAAGGCCCGGTGGCCAAGGACTCGGGCTCGTGCCTTTTGGCCGAGGCCCCGGGCTTCGTCCACTACGCCGACGCCGAGCGCGTCATCGTCTGCTACGACGGCGACTTCTCGCCCGAGACCGGCGGCGCGCGCACCTACGAACTCTTGAAGCACCACAAGTCCAACCAGAACACCTGCTTCGGCCAGGTGCCGCGCGTGCGCGTGGGCCAGCGGGTGGGCAAGGGCGACGTCCTGGCCGACGGCCCGGGCATCCGCGACGGCGAGCTGGCGCTCGGCAAAAACCTGCTCGTCGCCTTCATGCCCTGGTGCGGCTACAACTACGAGGACTCCATCCTCATCGCCGAAAAGGCCGTGCGCGACGACACCTTCACCTCGGTGCACATCGAGGAGTTCGAGGTGGTGGCCCGCGACACCAAGCTCGGACCCGAGGAGATCACCCGCGACATTCCCAACGTCGGCGAGGAGATGTTAAACGACCTCGACGACTGCGGCATCATCCGCATCGGCGCCAAGGTGGCCCCGGACGACATCCTCGTCGGCAAGATCACGCCCAAGGGCGAGACCCAGCTGACCCCCGAGGAAAAGCTCCTGCGCGCCATCTTCGGCGACAAGGCGAGGGACGTCAAAAACACCTCGCTCAAGGTGCCGCCCGGAATCGAGGGCACGGTCATCGACGTGCGCGTGTTCAACCGCCGCTCCGGCGAGAAGGACGACCGCACCCGCCAGATCGAGGATTTCGAGCTGGCCCGCCTGGACACCAAGGAAGGCCAGCACATCGAGGCCATGGCCAGCAACATGCGCCGCCGCATCTGGCCCGTGGTCCAGGGCAAGTCGGTCTTCCAGACCCTCAAGGGCCAGAAGAAAAACGACGTGCTGCTCGAGGCCAACCACCCCATCACCCTGGAAGTGCTGGAGGCGCTGCCGCTTAAGCGGCTCTCCGGCATCTTCAGCTCCAAGGAAACCAACGAGGCCGTGGCCGAGATCCTCGACGAGTACGACCGCCACATCCAGTTCGTCAAAAACGTCTACGACCAGAAGCGCGAGAAGGTGACCGAGGGCGACGACCTGCCCCCGGGCGTCATCAAGATGGTCAAGGTCTACGTGGCCGTCAAAAGAAAGCTCAACGTGGGCGACAAGATGGCCGGCCGCCACGGCAACAAGGGCGTCGTCTCCTGCATCCTGCCGGAAGAGGACATGCCCT
>JAEWCY010000170.1 GCA_023390395.1 Pseudomonadota bacterium
GGGGAAATTCCTGCAGCAGGCGCAGGCCGAAGGGATCGTCGAAATTGAGCACGGCCGTGGCGGGGTCCGGCAGGTAGCGCCGGAACAGCTTGGCCTTGGCCGCGAAATAGGACTCCATGTCCTTGTGGTAGTCCAGATGGTCCTGGGTCAGGTTGGTGAACGCCGCGGCGGCGAAGGACAGGCCGGCGAGACGATCCTGGTCCAGGGCGTGGGACGAGGCCTCCATGACGGCCAGGTCGCAGCCGGCCGCGGCCATGGCGGCCAGACTCTCGTGGATGGTCAGGCAGTCCGGGGTGGTCAGCGACGCGTCCCGGGTCACGCCGGGCCAGCGGTAGGCCACCGTGCCGAGCACGCCGACCTTCTTGCCCGCGGCCGTGGCCAGGCGTTCGACGAGATAGCTTATGGTGGTCTTGCCGTTGGTGCCGGTGACGGCGACCACGGGCATGGCCATGCGGTCCGTGCCGCAGCGCGCCGCGGCCAGCAGCCCGAGCGCCGTGTGCGGCTCGTCCACGGTCACCAGCGCGGCCTGGGCGCCGGCGGGGAGCACGGTCCCCTCCCCGGCCACGACAAAGGCCGCACCCCGGGACAGGGCGTCGGGAATGAAGCGCGCGCCGTCGGCCGCCGTGCCCGCGGCGGCCACGAACACGCCGCCCGGGACGACCTTGGCGGAATGGCCGGCCACGGCAAGGCCCTGCGCGCGCACCGTTTCCAACAGGGCGGCCAGGGCCGGATTGTTCTTCTCTGCCATCATGCTCGCCTCGTCATCAGGAGGGCCGCGTCAGCCACAGCACGAATTCGTTCTTGTCGCCGGACGGCCAGGGAACACCCGGCGCCGGACTCTGTTTGGACACCACGAGCCCCTGCCCTTCGAGGCGGGGGACGATGCCCTTGCCCATGAGGATTTCCACGGCCTTGCGCAGCGGCATGCCGGAAAAATTCGGCACGGTCTGGATCGTCACTTCCTTGCCGTCGCCCGCCGTCGCCCCGTCCCCCTCGCCCGAGCCCGCGATGGCGAGGATCTGCTTGTCCGCGTCGGAAGGGGCCTTGGCCACGGGTTCCGGAGCCTTGTCCTTGGCGGCCGCATCCTTGCCCGCCGGCGCGGCGGCCTGGGCCACGTTCTGGGGCGCATCCTGGATCCTGGCCAGTTGCACCGACTCGGGCATGCGGCCGAGGTAGGACAGCATGCGCAGGGTCACGTCGCGCACGGCCGGCGCGGCGACGACCCCGCCGTAGTGACTCGGCTCGGGTTCGTCAACCATGACGAGGACGATGTATTCCGGATCGATGGCCGGCACGAAGGAAACGAACGAGCCCAGATACTTGTTTCCGTACCCGCCGTGCGCTCCGGCCTTTTGCGCTGTGCCGGTCTTGCCGCCGGTCTCCAGGCCCGGAATGCGGGCCGACTTGCCCGTGCCGTGCTCTTCCTGCACCACCTCGCGCATCATGGACTGGACGGTGTGGGCCACGTCGGCGTCGAACACGCGGTAGGGCTCCCGGTCGGGCACGGTGCCAGGCGGGTCGGCCACGAGCCTAAGCGGCTTGTACATGCCGCCGTTGGCCAGGATGAGATAGGCCTGGGCCAGCTGGACGGGGGTCACGGCGATGCCCTGGCCGAACGACCCCGTGGCCACGTCCAGGGGCGACCAGCCCTTGAGCGGGCGCAGTAGGCCCTTGCCCTCGCCCGTGATGGGCAGGCCCGTGGGCCGGCCGAAGCCGAGCTTCTCGAAATAGGCGTGCAAACGGGGCGAGCCGAGCTGCAGGCCGATCTTGGCCGCGCCGATGTTGCTCGAAACGCGCACGATCATGTTCACGGGCAGCACGCCGTAGGAGTGGGTGTCCTTGATGACGCGGTTGGCGAAGCTGAACTTGCCGTTTTCGCAGTTGAAGGTGGTCGAGGGCTTGACCACGCGCTCCTGGAGGGCGGCGGCCACGAGCAGGGGCTTCATGGTGGAGCCGGGCTCGAACACGTCCAGGGCGGCGTGGTTGCGGGCGATGCGCGGGCTTATCCCCCGCCCCACGTTGGGCTCGAAGAAGGGGTAGTTGGCCATGGCCAGGATCTCGCCCGTGGGCACATGGACCACCAGGGCCGTGCCGCCCTTGGCGTTGTTGGCGGTGACGGCCTTTTCCAGCTCCTCCTCGGCGAAGAACTGGATCTGGGAGTCGATGGTCAGGCGCACGCCCTTGCCGTTGATGTCGCCCAGCTCCCGGCCCTGGGAGTCGAAGAAGAAACGGCGGCCCGAGGCGTCGCGCTGGACCACGTACTTGGCCTGGCGGCCGGTGAGGCGGGCGTCGAAGGCCTTTTCCATGCCCTCCAGGCCCACGTCGCCGACGCCGACGAAGCCCATGAGCTGGCTGGCCAGGTGGCCGTTGGGGTAAAACCGCGCGAATTCCTTGCTGAAATAAACGCCCGGCAGGGCGGCCTCGCGGATGCGGGCGGCGGTGCGGTCGCCCACGCGCCAGGCGAGGTAGACCATGGAGGAGCCGGACTGGAGCTTTTTGAGCACCCGCTGCTCCTTCATGCGCAAAAGCTTGGCCAGGACGGCGGCGGTCTTCTCCGGTTCCGTGATCTCCTTGGGCCGCACGAAAAGCGCCTCGCACTCGACGCTCTTGGCCAGAAGCCGGCCGCCCCGGTCGTAGATCTCGCCCCGGGCCCCCTTGTCCACCTCCGAGGCCAGATGCTGCCTGATGGCCTTTTCCGCCAGCTCCGGGCCGGCCACGATCTGGAGGTAGCCCGCCCTGGTCCACAGGGCGAGCCAGGCCAGACAGAAAAAAACGCCCACGCTTGTGAGCTTGACCCGGCTCCAGTCCCGGACGGTCGTTTGCTGGCGGTCGGCCGACTTCGCGCGCATGCCCATTCCCCGCGTCCCTTACGGCGTGCCGGCGGGCTTGGCCCGGGGCTTGTCCTTGGCCTTGGCCGGACTTTTCTGGAGCGGTTGCGCCTCGGGCTGGGCCTTGGCCTGGCCTTTCTGACCCGGGCGGGCGTCCTCGGCGGCGGCGACCAGGGGCGAGGTCTCGATCTCGCCGTTTGCCGACACGCGGCGGATCTGGCCGGGCCGGGCCGGGCCGAGGCCGTAGTCGCGCGCCACCTCGCGAAGCCTGGCCGGAGTGATGAGCGTGTTGCGCTCCACCTCGAGCTTGGCCGCCAGGGATTCCACCTCGTCGATCTGGCGCTGCATCTTGTTGAGCTCGTAAGCCAGGTCGACCCGCTCGATGTTGAGCCAGACGAGGCCAAGGCCGAACACCAGCAGCAAGACCAGGCTGAACGCCATGGATATGGCCCATTCCCGCGAAAGCGTGCCCATCTCCCCTCCTCGGTCCGTGCCTCGTCGCGCCGGGGGCGCGAAAAGGTCCCCTCAGGCGTCCGGCAGCCGCTCGGCCGCGCGCAGCTTGGCGCTGCGCGACCGCGAATTGGCCGCCACTTCCTCCTCGCCGGCCATGACGGGCTTTTTGGTGAGGATGCGGTAGCGCGCCCGGTGTCCGCACACGCACACGACCTGCTCGCGCGGACACACGCAATCCGTGGCCTCCTCGCGGAAGGAGCGCTTCACCAGCCTGTCCTCGAGGGAATGGAAGGAGATCACGGCCACCCGCCCCCCAGGGGCGAGATAGTCGGGAATGGCCCGCAGAAACTCCTTCAACTCCCCAAGCTCGTCATTGACCGCCATGCGCAGGGCCTGGAACGTCCGGGTGGCCGGATGCTGCCTGGCCGTGGCCCGCCATTTGGCCGGGTAGGCCGCCGCCACCACCTCGGCCAGCCGGGCGGTGGTGGTTATGGCGGCCTTTTCCCGGGCGGCGACGATGGCCCGGGCGATGCGGCCGGCCTGCGGGTCCTCGCCGTACTCCCTTATGAGGTCCCGCAGCCTGGCGAAGGACGCCAGATTGACCAGCCCTTCGGCGCTCTCGCCGCCGTCCTCGGCCCCCATGCGCATGTCCAGGGGGCCGTCGTGCGTGAACCCGAAGCCGCGCTCCGGGTCGTCGAGCTGCAAGGAGGACACCCCCGCGTCCACCAGTGCGGCGTCGACCTTCTCCCACCCCGCCTCCGCCAGGGCCGCCGGGAACCGGCGAAACGGCGTGCGCGCCAGGCGCACCCGGTCGCCGTATGCCTGCAAGCGCCGCTCGGCCACGGCCAGGGCCTCCCTGTCCCTGTCCAGTCCGAGCAGCCAGGCATCGCCCCCGGCCGCTTCGAGCATCCCCCTAGAATGCCCGCCAAGCCCCGTGGTGGCGTCCAAAATCTTCATCCCCGGCCGGATGGCCAGGTACTTCACAACCTCTTCGAGCAGGACCGGGACATGGACGGGACCGGGCAGCATGTCGCGGGCCTAGAGCTTGATCTTGACGCCGAGGTCGGCCAGGGCCGCCAGGTCGGCGTCGATGCGCAGTCCCACCTGCCGCCGCCGCTCCTCGAACTTGGCCTGGTTCCAGATCTCGAACTTCTCGCCCACCCCCGCCAACACGAGGTCCTTGTCCAGCTGCGCGTAGGTCCGCAGGTACGGCGGCACCAGGATGCGCCCCTGCTTGTCCAGCGTCACCTCCATGGCCCCCGAGATCAGGAAGCGCTCCAGGTCCCGGATGCGCGGGTCGAGCTTGTTGCCTTCGGCGAAGCTGGCTTCCACCTGCTCCCACACGTCCATGGGGTAGCCGGTGACCGCGCCGTCGAAGTTGTTGGTGAGCATGACCCGGCCGTCGGCGACGCGCGAGAGCACCTCCTCCCGGTATTCGGGGGGCAGCATCAGGCGACCCTTGGGGTCCAGGCTGCGGTAGGAATGGCCTCGAAACACGTTTCCTCGCCGTGGCGGTCCACCACTTCTTACCACCTTTTCCCACATTCTCTCCATCAATAGCCCAGAGGTGTCAAGAAGAAACCACCAGCCCTCCACATCTTGGCATTTTCACCCCCTTCCCTGCCTACCCTGGCAAAAAACCGCTTGAAAAAACTGGACAAAAAATAAAAAATCGACAAAGCGCGGCCGGGGTCCCGGGAGCGCCTGGTGGCGGCCAAAGGCTTGGCAGCGCCGTTTTTTCGGACAAGCCTTGCCAGAGCGCTTCCAAGTCCTGTAGGGGGGAAAGCGTTGCTGGCGATGCATTCGCATCTGGCGGCGTTGCATGGAGTGCGGCGCGAACGTTGACGACGGGGAAGCCCCCACGGAAGGGCAGCATGCGCGACAGGCCGACGATGGATATTCCGGCGGGTCTGGAAGAGGAATACTACCAGATCAATCCGGACATCCTGCACAGTTTCAGCAAGTTTCGTCCACCGCTGAACATCTACCGTTTCCTGGAGAACGTCAGCCGGATCGCGCCCTATTACAAGGTGGGGGACCGGCTCTCCAAGGAGCAGGCCCAGGAGCTGGCCGACCTCGTGACCGAGGGCGTGGTCTTCGTCTCGCGCGAGGACCACTCCATCTACGTCAAGCACATCAGCTACCAGCTCGATCTGGTGCTCCTGGACAAGCACCTCACGGAATCCGAGATCGCGGACATCTTCCAGATCGCGCTGACGCGCCGCATGGAGGAGTTCTTCGACCAGCCCGTGCGCCTGGTCTACGACAAGGTGCGCGAGGACGCGCTGGTGCTCACGCAGTACGTCTGGGAGGACTTCCACCGGTCCAGGGCCCTGGCCCGGCGGCAGCACGGCGCGCACACGCTCGCCAATCACGCCGTCAACTGCGCCCTGTTCGGCCTGCATCTGTTCCTGGCCGGCCAGTCCGAGACCTTCCGGGAATCCCGCAACGCCCGGACCACCCTCGACCGCACCGTGCTCGGCCTGCTGCTGCACGACCTGGGCATGACCCGGGTGCCGGCGCTGGTGCGCGACAAGACCAAGCCCCTGCTGCCCGACGAAATGCAAAAAATCCGAGGCCATACCATGGCCGGCTACGAGATGCTCTCGCGGCTCGACCTCAAGTTTCCGGAGATGGAACGGTGCGTGTCCGAGCACCACGAGCGCCTGGACGGCTCGGGCTATCCGCAGAAGCTCGGCATGGGGAGCATTTCGGAGACCGGACTTTTGTGCGGCGTGGTGGATTCCTACTGCGCCATGACCGCCAAGCGCATCTACGCCCCGGCCATGGACCCGCTCACGGCGGGCAAGAAGCTCCTGGAGGAATCCCGGCGCTACCCGGCCGACATGGTCAAGCGCCTGGTCGGTCTGCTGGCCGCGGGAAAATAGGGCCGGCTTCCCACCGGCGCTCCACTTTTCCCGCTTCCTCCCACCGGCGGCCCGGCGGTCCGGGCGCGGCTCAGCTTTCGGGGGCGCACTCGTGGCGCAGTTCGCGGAAGATCTCGCCCAGGGGCACGAAGCCGAGCAGGCGCTCGCCCTCGAGCACGGCGGCGAAGCGGCTGTCGGCCTTGATCATGGCGTCGAGCACCAGGTGCAGGGGATCGGCCGGGGCCACGCGCGGGATGTCGCGCCTGGCCGCCTCGCCGGCCTTGCGCGCCATGCAGTGGCGGCAGGCCTCGCGGTAGGTGTCCTCGAAGTCGTCGTCGCCGAGGCTCGTGCGCAGGCTCGCCTCCAGGGCGCAGTCGTTTAGGTCCCCCAGCAGCGTGCGCAGGCTGACCACGCCCAGGAAACGCCCCCGGCGCATGACGGCCACGGCGTCCATGTCCGGGCTTTTCTCCAGGTGATCCCGCAGCTTGTCTGCCACGGCGTTCAGTTCTTCCCCGGCATCGACCGCAACGACGTCGGTGCGCAAGGCGTCGAAGGCGCGTTTGCGTATCATGGATCCTCTCCCCTGGCGTGGTGCTGCGTCAGGGTATCCGGCTTCACCGGGATTGAAAAGGGACGCGGCCGGCTTTTTCTGGCGGGGCGAGGGCTTTTGGCGTATGCTGGCAAGCGATCGTCCTTTCAACTCCTTCGCGAGGTTCCCATGCGTCCCAAAGCCCGTTGCCCGCTTTTCGTCCTGCTCGTTCTCACGGCCCTTTGGGCCGCGCCGGCCGCGGCCGAGGAGATCGACTGCGTCACCACCGAGTGGAAGCTCCTCGGCGCCAACCACAAGGTCTGCGTCAACGCCTTCGACGACCCGGAAGTGCCCTGCGTGACCTGCTACATGAGCCAGGCCCGCACCGGCGGCATTTCCGGCGCGGTGGGGCTGGCCGAGGACCCGTCGGAGTTTTCCCTGGACTGCCGCCAGACCTGCGCCGTGAACCTGCCGGACAAGTTCCCCAAGAAGAAGAAGGTCTTCTCCGAAGGCACCTCGGTGCTGTTCAAGGACACCCAGGTCACCCGCTTTTTCGACGAGAAGCGCAAGGCCCTCATCTACCTGGCCGTCAGCCGCAAGATCGTCTCCGGCTCGCCCAAAAACTCCATCTCCACCGTGGTGATCCGCTAGCGCCGGTCCCTGGGGACACGCCGGCACCTTTGAGAAGAAGCAGTCCGCCGCCCATGCCTTCCACCCGATATGCCCGCGCGCCCGGCCTGGGCGCGCCGCGAGTCCGGCCATGGCCAACCACGATCCGGTGACCGTGGGCGTGGTCCTGGTCGGCGACGACGGCCTCGTCATCGAGGCCGACGTCGAGGCCCGCCGCCTGCTCGGCCTGGACTTCGCCGGCGAGGCCGCGCCCCACTGGCGGGCCCTGGGCCTGTCCGAGTCCATCCACACGCCCCCGGCCGGCCAGGGCCGGCTGGTGCGCCGCGACGACAAGAGCGGCGCGCCGCGCTGGTTCCTGCTCTCCAAGCGCCCCCTGCGCCTTAGCGGCGAGCCCCTCTACGTCTTCAGCCTGGCCGACCTGACCCGGCTCGTGCGCGACCTCGACAAGTACGAGGGCTTTTTCACCAACGCCGTGGAAGGCATTTTCCAGTCGAGCCCCGAGGGCCGGTTCCTGGACGTCAACCCGGCCCTGGCCCGCATCCTCGGCTACGAAAGCCCCGGGGACATGACCACGGCGCTGACCGACCTGCGCTCGGAGCTCTACGTGGACCCGGCCGACCGGGACAAGCTGCTGGAGGGCCTGGCCCGCGACGGCCAGGTCACGGGCCTGGAGACGCGATTTTACCGCAAGGACGGCGGCGTCAAGTGGATCTCCCAGGCCGCCCGGGTGGTGCGCGACGAAAGGGGCGCGGTGCGCTACATCGAGGGCCTGAACATCGACATCACGGAGCGCAAGCGCGCCGAGGAGGCCTACAACGACATCCTGGAGCGCTACCGCTCCATCGTCACGGGCAGCATCGACGGCGTCATTCTGTGCGGCGCGGACGGGGAGGTGCTCACGGCCAACCCCGAGACCGAGCGCATCTTCGGCCTGGCCGAGGCCGAGCTGGCCCTGGCCGGGCTTTCCGGCGTCATCGACGACGCCGACGGCTCCCTGGACCGAGCCCTGGGGACGCTGGCCGCCACGGGCCGCTTCCGCGGCGAGCTGACCGGGCGGCGGCCGGACGGGACGCGCTTCCCCCTGGAGGTCTCGGCCAGCGGCTTTCCCCACAAGGGCGGCCCCAACCACGGGGTGTGGATCGTGCGCGACGTGACGGACCGCAAGCGGGCCGAGGACGTGCTGCGCGAATCCGAGGAGAAGTTTCGCCGCACCTTCGACCAGTCGCCCATCGGCGCGAGCATCCTTTCCCTCGACTACCGCTTCCTGCGCGTCAACGACGCCCTGGCCCGCATCACCGGCTACGCCCAGAGCGAGCTGCTGGAAAAGTCCATGCTCGAGGTCACCCACCCCGAGGACGTGCCCGAGACCATCGCCTGGGCCGAACGGCTGCTGGCCGGGGAGTTCGACCGCTACGAGATCGAGAAGCGCTACGTGCGCGGCGACGGCGGCATCGTCTGGGTGCACCTGTCGGTGCGGCTGATCCGCGACGTGGCCGGCCGGCCCCTCTACCTCATGCCCATGGTCCAGGACGTGACCGAACGGGTGCGGGCCGAGGCCGGCATGCGGGCGCTTCTGGCCGAGAAGGAGTCGCTTCGCCTCAACCTCGAGGCCGTTTTCCGGGCCATCCCTGACGCCATCGTGGTGGTGGACACGCGCATGCGGGTGATCCGCACCAACCGGGCCCTGCACGACGTGTGCTTCGTCGGCGACATCAAGACCGGCCCGGGCGGACAGCAGGTGGTGGCCGGGTCGTGCCGCCGGGGCTGCTTCGCGGCGCTTCGCGAGACCCTTTCCACCCAGAAGCCGGTCATCGAGTACCGGGTGGAGTGCAAGGGGCAAAACCCCGGCCGGGTGGTGGTCATCAACTCCATGCCCCTGACCGGCGAGTCCGGGGAGTTCGACGGCGCGGTGCTCATCATCCGCGACATCACCCGCCTGGCCGACCTGGAAAAGCGGCTCACCGACCTGCACGGCCACCGGGGCATGATCGGCAAATCCAAGGTCATGCGCGACGTCTACACCGTGCTCGACCAACTGGCCGACGTGGACACCACCGTGCTCGTCACGGGCGAGTCCGGCACGGGCAAGGAACTGGCCGCCGAGGCCATCCACTACGGCGGGGCGCGCTCGCGAAAGCCGCTGGTCAAGGTCAACTGCTCGGCGCTCTCCGACGAGCTTCTCGGCAGCGAGCTTTTCGGCCACGTGCGCGGGGCCTTCACCGGGGCCATCCGCGACAAGGTCGGCCGGTTCGAGGCGGCCCAAGGCGGCGCGATCTTTCTCGACGAGATCGGCGACATCTCGCCCCGGCTCCAGCTGGGGCTTTTGCGGGTGCTCGAGAGCAAGGAATTCGAGCGGGTGGGCGAGGCCAAGACGCGCAAGGCCGACGTGCGCGTCATCGCCGCCACCAACGTGGACCTGCCGGCGCGCATCCGGGCCGGGCTTTTCCGGGCCGACCTCTACTACCGGCTCAAGGTGGTGGAGGTGCGGCTGCCGCCGCTTCGCGACCGGACCGAGGACATCCCGCTTCTGGCCGAGCACTTCATGCGCCAGTTCGCGGCCAGCTTCGGCAAGACCATCTCGCGGCTGTCCGAGGAGGTCATGGGCGTGCTCATGGCCTATCCCTGGCCGGGCAACGTGCGCGAGCTCAAGTACGCCATGGAGCACGCCTGCGTGCTGTGTCGGGAGGGGGAGATCGAACCCGGGCACCTGCCGCCCGAGCTGCGTTCTCCCGCGCCGCGCCGGCTGGTCGAAACGCCCCCGCCGCCGCGCCGGGGCGGCCTGACCCGGGAGGCGGTCGCCGCCGCCCTGGCCGAGGCCGGCGGCAACCGCTCCCTGGCGGCGCGCCTGCTCGGCGTGGACCGGCGCACGCTGTACCGCAACATGGAGCGTTTGGACGTCGTCTGAGCCTTTTCGGTTGCTTTTCCGTTTCCCATCTGTGGCGCATGCCACAGCCTCCTGCCCCACATGTGGCATTAACGCCACAGAGCAATGCCACACTTCTTGCCGGATGGCGCGATTAGCCATCCTAACATGCCAAAATAAAAGAATATAAAATTCGTGACTAAACGGCAATCTTGGCACGATCATTGCCTAATGGCCTGTGACGCGATCAGGCTCGCCTGGCCTGAGGCGAACGCGCCAGACGGACGCGCCGACGGCGGCGGCGTGCGGGCGCAAGCGGCAACGCCCGGCAGGGCGCAAACCGACCCCGCGGCCGTGCCGACCGCAGGGCCCCGAGCAAGGAGCATCACCCATGAGCGGCCACAAAGCCATCTACAAGTCCCTGTACTTCTGGGTCATCTTCGGCATCGTCGCCGGCATCGTCCTGGGCCTCGTCCCGGCCAGCAAGGGCTTCGCCGAAAGCATGCAGCCCTTCGGCACGGCGTTCATCCGCATGGTCAAGATGATCATCGCCCCCATCATCTTCTGCACCGTCGTCACCGGCATCGCCAAGATGGGGGACATGGGCAAGGTCGGCCGCGTGGGCATCAAGTGCATGCTCTACTTCTGGACCATGACCCTTTTCGCCCTGGCCATCGGCCTGGTCGTCGTCAACCTCTACAAGCCCGGCGCGGGCATGGACGACTACGCCGCCAAGATGCAGGCCAACCAGAAGGAAATCGCCAAGGTCGAGGACTTCGCCGGCAAGGCCAAGAAGATGTCCACCGTGGACTTCCTCATGAACATCGTGCCCAACTCCGTGGTGGACGCCTTCGCCAAGGGCGAGATCCTCCAGGTGCTCTTCTTCTCCATCCTCTTCGGCACCGCCCTGGCCCAGCTCGGCGAGAAAGCCAAGGCCTTCGTCAGGATCATCGACGAGTTTTCCAAGGGACTCTTCAAGGTCGTCCATTACATCATGTACTTCGCGCCCTTCGGCGCTTTCGGCGCCATGGCCTACGTCGTGGCCTCCCAGGGCACCGAGGCCCTGTTCAAGCTCCTGTACCTCATGCTCGGCGTGTACACGACCTGCATCATCTTCATCTTCGTGGTCCTGGCCGTGGTCTGCCGCCTGGCCAAGTTCTCCCTGTGGCGCTACCTGTGCTACATCAAGGAAGAGATCCTTCTCGTGCTCGGCACCTCCTCCTCCGAGGCGGCCCTGCCCCGCATGATGGCCAAGCTCGAAAACGCCGGCGCGGACAAGTCCGTGGTCGGCCTGTGCCTGCCCATGGGCTACTCCTTCAACCTGGACGGCACCTGCATTTATCTCACCATGGCCGCCGTGTTCCTGGCCCAGGCCACCAACACGCCGCTGGACATCTCCCATCAGCTCTACCTGCTGTTCATCCTGCTTCTGACCTCCAAGGGCGCGGCCGCGGTCACCGGCGGCGGCTTCATCACGCTCGCCGCCACGCTCCAGACCGTGGGCACCATTCCGGTCGCCTCGCTGACCCTGCTCCTTGGCGTCGACCGCTTCATGTCCGAGGCCCGGGCCATCACCAACCTGATCGGCAACGGCATCGCCACCATCGTCGTGGCCAAGTGGGAAAACGCCCTGGACGAGCGCAAGCTCGCCG
>JAEWCY010000183.1 GCA_023390395.1 Pseudomonadota bacterium
GCGCGCCGGACTTGGCGTCGCGCGGGGCGTCGGCAGCAAGCGGCAGGTCCACGGCGTCGCCCGGGCGCGGGGCGCGGCCGTCCGGGGCGTGCAGCACCACAAGCCCCCGCCCCGAGCAGCCGTAGACTGCCGCGCCGGGCGCGTCGGCCAGGGAGAAGGCCCCGGACACCACCCGGGCGACGTTTCCGGGGAAGGCCGGGGGCGCGGCCACGGCCAGCAGAAACGACAGGCTCAGGCGCTCCTTGCCGAGCCGGGCCCGGGCCGAAAGGCCGGTCAGCCAGTCCGGCGCGCCGGCCGGGGACATGGTGAAATGGCACCAAGCCCGGGTGCGCCCGGCGACCAGGGAGCACTCCTCGCCGTGGGGACAGGGGGCGCTAAGCCCCAGGCCCATTTCCAGAAAAGCCTCGCGCAGTCCGAGCAGGCACCGCCAGCCCAGGCGCGTCCCGGGCTCCACCACCAGGGCCCGGCCGCCCGGGGCCAGGGAATCGGCCAGCTGCCCGGCCAGGCGCTCCATGCGGACGTCCAGCGGCTCGCGGCCGGCGCCGGCCAACTCGTTGGCCACGTTGACCATGGCGATAAGCGACGCGCCCTCGGCCAGGCCCTGCCAGTACTCCCCCCGGACCAGGCGCACGCGCCAGGGCGCGTCGGGCGCGGCTGGATCGAAGCCGGCCAGGCCGCGAAAAAGGCCCAGCCCGAGATCAAGCGCCCGGCGCGAGCGGTCCACGCACAGGAACCGCAGGCGCTTTTGCCGCAAATCCGGCCGCGACAGCCAAAGCGCCTGGAGAAAGGTCAGCGGCCCGGCCCCCAGGTCGCACACCAGGCCGTCGTCGGGAAGCTCCAACGGCAGGGCCGGCAGCAGGCGCGACAGACGCAGGATGTTCCAGGGCAGGAAATACCAGGCGTAGGCGGCCAGAGTGCGCGGATCGCCCAGGTAGCCGGGCTTGGGCCCGCCCTCGCGCTCGGCGGTCAGGGACAGGGACAGGTCGCGCACGCTTCGCGGCAGGGCCCGTTCCATGCCCGGGCTGAGTCCGAGCTCCCGGCGCAGGATATCGGGATAGGCGGCCAGGGCCGCGACCGTCTCCGGGGAAAGCGGCGGAAAGAGCCGGCGGGCCGGCGCGGCGGCCGGAATCGGGGAATCAGGGCACATAGGCGAAAACCATCCTGGAGATGAAGGATTCCCCTTCGTCGGGCACAAGGGGCACGATCGTCGTGCGGCCGGGCAGGGCCTCGGCCGCGTCCCGGCTGCCGGGGTCGGTCAGGAAAAGCGAGGCCCCCTCCAGGGAGAGGTTGCCGGCGATCCGCAGGCGCGCCCCCAGTCCCGGCGGGAAAAAACCCAGGGTTTCCAGGGCATCGGCCGACACCTTGGCCCCGAAGGCCCCGGCCAGGTAGACCGCGTCCAGGGCGACCGTGCCGTAGCCGGCGGCGCGCAAAAGCGCGGCCACGGCCAGGTTGCAGGCCGCCTTGACCTTGAGCAGCTCCTCCACGTCCGAGGCGAGGAGGCGGCCGCCGGCCACGGGAAAATAGGCCTCGCCGCCCTCGCGGCCGAGGCGGCGGCGCAGACGTTCGCCGAGCGGGGTCGGGGCCGCGTTTTGGGCGAAACGGCCGTCGGCGTCAAGCACGCCCTGCTCGCGCAGGACGGCGGCCAGGCGCAGGTAGCCCGGGCCGGCGATGCCGCGCGCCTCGCCGGCGGCCTCCCCGCCCTCGAACAGCACCGGGACCAGTCCCGTGGGGGCGAGGTCGAAGGAGACGGCCACGCCCGGCCCGGCCAGGGCCCCGTGGGACAGGCCCACGCCCTCAAGCGCCGGCCCCAGCGGGGCGCTGGCGGCCAGGAAGCGGTCCGGGGCCAGCGCCAGGACCATCTCGGCGTTGGTGCCCAGGTCGGCCAGAAGAAAGGGAAAAGCCGGGGCGCGGCGCAACAGCGCGGTCAGGCCGGCGCTGACGTCCGCGCCGACGAAGGGCCCGAGCAGCGGCGGCACGTAGGCCGGGGGCAGGCCGCGTCCCAGGGCGACCGTCTCGCCGCCGCCCCAGGCCAGGCCGTAGGGCGCGCGGGCCAGGCCGGACAGCGGCTTGCCGCACAGGATCGAGACCATGGCCGGGTTGCCGGCCAGGCACAGCCCGTCGAGACGGTCGCCGGCCAGGGCGGCCTTCGGGGCCAGGACGTCGAGGACGAGGTCGCGCAGGTAGTCCGCGCCGCCGGGCGAGAGGGCGAAGGCCAGGCGGGAGACCACGTCGCCGCCCGCGCCGAGCTGGGGGTTGACCGCGCGCCCCTCGGCCTCGACCGCCCCCGTGGCGCGGTCGAGGATGCGCCAGGCCAGGCCCGTGGTGCCGAGATCCACGGCCAGGCCGAGCGCCCCGTCCCCGGCGCGCCCGGTGATTTCGCCCACCCGGTCGTAGGCCGGCGACGGCCCGGGGTCGGCGACTTCGAGACGCTCGCCGCCAAGGGCCGGCCGCAGGCAGGACAGCCGCCAGCCCTCGGCCACGGCTTTTTCGCCGAGACGCCGGGTTTCGGCCGGCAAAGGTTCGGGCGGATCGGCAAGGTAGCGCACGCGGCAGCGGCCGCAACGGCCGAGCCCGGCGCAAAGGGGCGCGCCGACGTAGTAGCCGGCGCGAAAAAGGGCCGAGGCCAGGGTCTCCCCGGGCGCGGCCGCGACCTCGCGCGCCCCTTGCGGGTGCTCCACGGAAAGGTGTACCGTCATCTTCCTCATGGTTCCCCAATCCCGGTGGGAAGGCAATCCCCGGCCCGGTCGGGCGGATCGTTACTTTTCAAATTATTAAATTGTAAAATCAGCCTTGACTTCAAAATTCAATTCTCTTAAACGGTGTCCTACCTTCCGTGGGAAAGCGGGTGATTGTAGCAGGTGTTTCGCGTTCGTCAACGCGAAGAAAGCTGCGCGGGCGTTCGGCCCACGGATGGATCGGCTTTTCCGTCACGTGGACGCGGCCCCGGCCAGCAAACTCCAGCAAGGAGAGAGGATTTTGACCGACGCGCACGCACACGCACGCACCATACGCAAGCTCAAACCGGTAGTCCTTGTAGCCCTGCTCGCCCTTCTGGCCGCCGGCTGCACCTCGAAACAAAAAACCTATTCCTACCAGTTCGAAGACTTCCAGGGCTTCAACGCCAGAAACGACTTCCTCACCACAAACTCCGCCGCGCCGGAAGAGCGCCTCAAGGCGGAATCCGAACCAAATCTCCTTTCGGGCAATCTTTTCGACCTCGGCGGCACGACGCCCAAGGTCGCTTCCAGCCCGGACCGCCTCCTGAGCGAAAACCTTTTCGAAACCGCCGCGGTACAGCGCAAGGGCAGCGTCTACGAACGCATGCTGCGCACCGCCCACACGCAAATCGGCACGCGCTACCGCTCGGGCGGCTGCGACCCCAACTCCGGTTTCGACTGCTCGGGATTCACCACCTGGGTCTTCAACCGCTACGGCATCCATCTGCCGCGCTCCTCGCGCGAGCAATACCAGGTGGGCAAGGAAGTCGCCAAGAACAACCTCCGCAAGGGCGACCTCGTGTTCTTCCGCTCCAAGCGCGGCGTCAATCACGTCGGCATCTATCTGGAAAACGGCAAGTTCATCCACAGCGCCAGCAACGGCAAGACCGTCACCATCAGCCACCTCGACGAAGACTACTGGAGAACGCATTATGCCGGAGGCCGCCGGGTTTTCTAACCCAACCGGCCGCACGTCGCGTGAGAAAACAGCAAAAGCGGGTTTCCCCGGAGCGGGGGGCCCGCTTTTTCGTCTGGCGCGACGCGTGGGGCTGACGTTTTTGACGGCGCTTTTCCTGGCCGCCTCGTTCCCATTTCCCGGGGCAAGCCTGGCCGCCAGCCAGGTCCCGGCCTATATCGACGCCGAAACCGCCCCGCTGGCCGATCCGGCCCTGCGCCGGGAGCTCGCCGCCGTGGCCGGCGATTTCGCCCGCGACGTCACGGCCAAGACCCTGGCCCGGCTGGGTCGCAAGAACTCCCACCGCCGCGTCGACCTCCTGGCCGCCCCGTCCCAGGAATACCGCGACCGCATCCGCGCCGACGCCCTGGCCAAGCTGGAGGCCGCCGGCATGGACCCGACGCTCGGCCAGTACTTCGTCTACGCCGACCGCAACCCGGCCTCCCAGGTGATCTTCCTGGCCTATTACGACGCGGCCAGCCGGCACGTGGCCCTGCTCGGCGCGGACCTCTTCTCCTCGGGCAAGCTGCGCCCGGGCGACGACTCCTTCCTCACGCCCCTGGGCGCGTTCGAGCATCTGCCCGAGCACTGGGGCTACCGGGCCCAGGGCACGAAAAACGCCAAGGGCTGGCGCGGGCTCGGGGCCAAGGGCAGCCGGGTCTGGGACTTCGGCTACCAGCAGGCCCCCCGGCAGTTCCGCCAGGGCGTCTACGACAGCGAGATGCGCCTGCTCATGCACGCCACGGATCCTGACCAGGGCGAACCGCGCCTGGGCGGCCCGGACTCCAAAGGCTGCGTGCGGGTCTCGGCCGCGGCCAACGCCTTCATCGACCGACGCTCCATCCTCGACCGGCACTATGAAAAGATCGCGGCCGAGGAAAAGGACCGCGACATGTGGCTGCTGCGGGCCGACCGCCAGCCCGTGCCCCACCCCGGCAGCTTCCTGGTGGTGGGCGACTCGGCCATCCAGAACGCGGCCCGCGCCGTGACCGAGGCCCCGGCTACGGCCCAATGACCGCGCCGGGCTCGGGCATGACGGCTGCCAGGCCCGATCCGGCGAACCGCCGACGAATCTCCTCCCCCCGCTCCCGGCGCACCTCGCGGCGCACGTGGACCACGGCCAGCGTCCCGGCCCCGGCCTCCCGCGCCAAGGCCAGCGCCTCTTCCACCGACCCGTGGCCGGGCACGCCGGCGGCGATGCCGTAGGCCTCCTGCACCACGACGTCGCAGCCCTGGGCCAGCTCCCGGCAAGCCTCGGTCGGCCCGCCGTCGCCGCCGTAGTAAAGCGCCCTCTCCCCGACGCGAAGCCGTAGGGCCAGACAGGGCGCGCCGTGTCCGGTCAGCGCCGCCTCGGCCGCGAAGCCGGCCAGGGTGAACGGCACACCCGGGACGACCTCCGCCACGGCGAGCGCAAAACCGAGCTTGCCCCGCAGGTTGGGATAGGCCAAATCCGCCGCCGCAGCGACCTTCTCCGCCGCGCCGGGGCCGCCGCGAATGGCCAAGGGCCGCGTGCGCCCGGCCTCGTGCCAGCGGGCCAGCAGATACGGCAGGCCGAAAAAGTGGTCGCCGTGGAAATGGGAAATCCAGACCGCGTCCGGCCCCGTCTCCCGCTCCGCCGCGTCCAGGGCCGGACAGGCGAAATACGCGGCCGCCGCCGTGAAGCCGCAGTCGAGCAGCACGGCCGCCCGGCCGTCGCCGCCCTCCCCAGCGACCAAAAGGCTCGTATTGGGCAGGGTCTCGTCAAAAGCCTCGCCCACGCCCACAAAGATGACGCGCACGGGTTCCCCCTCCTTGCCTCGCGGCGATTTTTGCGACAATTTCCAGCCTGGTAGGACGACAGGCGTCCCGGCCCATCCCATTCCCAAGGAGCGAGCATGCAACGTCGCGTCACCCAGATCGAGAGCATCCGGGTGCTGGCCATGGCCGGCATCTTCTTCTACCACCTGTGGACCGTGCTGCCCGACGGCGGCGCGCAAAACCCGCTCGGCCCCCTCCTCGGCGACGTCCTGAGCCAGGGCTACCTCGGCGTGGTGGTCTTCAACGCCATCACCGGCTTCGTCCTGACACTGCCCCACGCCGATCCCGGCGGCAAGCCGCCGCTGGGCTTCCTGGACTTCTTCCGCCGCCGCTTCGGCCGCATCGTGCCGCAGTACTACCTGTCGCTGCTCCTGTGGAGCCTGGTGGCGCTGCTCGCCGGGGCCATGCCCTTCGCCGCCCTGGCCGCCTGCGTGACCGAGAAGATCTTCTTCGTCCAGACCTTCGACCCGGCCCGCTTCTTCTGCCTGGAGCCGGCCCTGTGGTGGATGGGCCTGCTCGCCCAGTTCTACCTCTTCTTCCCGCTCCTGCTGCGGCTTTTCCGGGCGCTTGGCCCCGGCCGGGCCACGGCGGCCTGCCTGGCCGGCGGCTGGGGCCTCTGGCTCGTGTTGTCGCTTTTGGCCAAGGTCAGCGCCACGGCCGCCCTCCTCGACTACATGCTCTACTTCAACCTGCCCTACCGGCTGCCGGAATTCGCCCTGGGCATGGCCTTCGCCATGGCCTGGAAGACGCGCGCCGCCTCGGGCCATGGCGTCGATCCGGTCACGGGCCTGCCGGGCTCCTGGCGACTCGGCTTCCTGGGCCTGGCCTACTTCGCCCTGCCCCTGGCCATCCTCTTCAAGAACGCCCTGCCCATGCCTTTCGCCCACATCCTGCTGACCGCCGCCTGCATCGGCGTGGCCGGCGCCCTCTTCGCCTGGCCGCGCATGGCCCAATGGGGCGCAAGACCAGGCGTGGCGGCAGCAGCCGCCGCCTCCTACAGCTTCTACCTGCTGCACCAGCCCATCCTCGGCTACGGCGCGGACGCCCTGCGCTCCCGCATGGCCCCGTTTACGGCCATGGTGCTGCTGTGCTGCCTGAGCCTGCCCCTCTCGGCCCTGCTCGCGCGCTGGCAGGACAGGCTGGTGGCGTATCTGGAATCGCGTGGCAAGAAGCAAGGCGCGTGAACAGGGATGACGCGGGAGATGGAGAGGGGAGAAGGAGAGGGAGGAGAGAAGAGGGAAAATGCCTCCGGCGGCCGGGGGGGATGATCCCCCCCGGTCCCCCCCGATGGGGAGTGCGGGAGATGGGGAAGCGGGTGGAAGCGTGGTCGTGGGC
>JAEWCY010000190.1 GCA_023390395.1 Pseudomonadota bacterium
GCCGGGGCCTGCCTGGCCGTGGGCGCGCTGTGCTCCCGGGGGGAGGCCGCCGGGGCGCGCGCCGCCGTGCGCCGCGAGGCCGCCGCCATCCACGAAGCCTTCACCCGCCGCCACAAGTCGGCCTGCTGCCGGGTGCTGACCAAGCCCGTGAAAGACGACAAAAAAGCCCACGACGCCCAGTGCGCCGGGCTGACGGGGTTCGGCGCGCAGCTGGCCGTGCGCGCCGTCCTGCGCCTGCGCCCGGAGCTCCTGGACAGCCCGCAGGCCGGCATTCGCCGGGAAGGCCGCCTGTGCGGCCGCCTCAAGTGGCTGCTCTCGTTTTTTTGCCGCTGAGCGGCGCGGCGCCCTGAGCCTGGACCGCTGTTGCGACGCGCGTCGCCCCCCCGTCTCCGGGTTGCCGCGACGCGACGTTGCGGCAAAGCGGCAAAGCCGTATTTGACAACGTCCATTACCGTCCGTACCTTCGCCCGCATCCGATCACAGTTCCAGAGCGCCTGACAGTCATGCCCCACCGGGCGCATTGCGACGACGCGTACGATGGCCGACGACAAATCCGGTTTCGACGTCTTCATCAGCTTCAAAAGCGAAGACGAAAAACATGCCCGCAAGGTCTACGACTTTTTGCGCGGTCATGGCTTCACGCCTTTTTTCAGCAAGGTTTCCGTCAGCTACGTCGGCGACTCGCAATACCTCAAATCCATCGGCGAAGCCATCGCCCAATGCCGCCACATGGTCGTCGTCGCCTCCAGGCAGGAACATATCCTTTCCGGATGGGTGGAATACGAGTGGGGCATCTTCGTCGCCCGGCGCAACGACGGGAAAACCGGCGGCAACCTGGTCACGGTGCTCACAGGGGACATGACCGTAGGCAAGCTGCCCGAAGCCCTGTCCCCTTTCCAGTCCCTGCCCCTTTCCAGCGCCGGCCTGGAGGAAATGCTGCGCTTCCTGGATTACGCGCCCACCGGCCAGGCCGCGCCGCCGCCCGCCAAACCCAGCCGCGCCGTCGCGCTCAAAGCCCTTGCCTTGCTGTGCCTGGCCGTCCTGGCCGGCCTGTACCTTTACGAAAAGATCGTCGCTCCCGAGCGTGAACCGGCAGCCGTTCCCCGGGCGACGCAGGCCCCGTCCCCCGCCGCCGCCCCCCGGGACGCCCTTTCCCCAGCGTCGCCGGCCACCACGAACGGCCCCGCCGTTCAGGTCCCGGCGGCCGCCGCCACGGCCGCGTCCGTCCAGGCGCAAACGCCGCAGGCTCCGGCCGCCCCGTCGTCCCCGTCCCCCGTCGCCGCGGAAGCGCCCCGTGCCGCCCCTTCCCCGTCCAGGACCTGGACCGAGCCCCTGACCGGCATGCAGTTCGTCTGGGTGCCGGGCGACTGCTACGCCATGGGCAATCCCTTGAGCAAAGAGCACTGGCGCGGCGACGAGGGGCCCGTGCACGAGGTCTGCCTGGACGGCTTCTGGCTCGGCAAGACGGAGGTGACGCGGGGCCAGTTCGCCAAGTTCGTCGCCGCCACCGGCTACAAGACCGACGCGGAGAAGCAGGGCTGGAGCCTCACCTACAACGGCAAGTGGAAGAAGGTGCCGAACGTGACGTGGAGGACTCCGGGATTCGCGCAGACGGACCAGCATCCCGTGGTCCATGTGTCCAAGGTCGATGCCCAGGCCATGCTCCGCTGGCTCGCGGCGTCGGGTTCGAGCGCCTTCGCCCTGCCCACGGAAGCGCAGTGGGAATACGCCTGTCGCGCCCGGTCCCACGTGTTCCGGCCCTGGAACGACGACGCCGCCGCGGCCTGCGGCTACGCCAACGTCTACGACCGCTCCGGGCAAGGCGAGATCCCATATCCCTGGGAGCCCTTTCCCTGCGACGACCACGCCCCCCGGACCGCGCCCGCGGGCCAGTACAAGGCCAACGCCTTCGGCCTGTCCGACATGCTCGGCAACGCCTGGGAATGGACCGCCGACCGCCATGGCTGGTACGACGCCTCGCAGCGCGACAACCCCCTGGCCACGTCCGGCGACGGCTACGTCATCCGGGGCGGGGGCTGGAACAGCGGCCAGGACGCGAGCTGCGTGCGGCGGGAAAACGTGGGTATGGACATCATCCGGGCGGATAACCTAGGCTTGCGCCTCGTCAGAAAGGAACGCTGACCGACGAGAACCGCCCAGCCCGGCAGGACCTCCGCTCCGCCGGCTTCCCGCCGCGCCAACGCAATCCCCTTGCCGCAAGGAGCCGTCATGCCGCGCCTGCTTTCGCACGTCCTGCTCTTCTGTTGTCTTCTGCTCGCCGCCCTGCCGGCCAAGGCCCAGACGCTTTCCCCCCAGGCCCGGCGCGACCTGTCGGTCCTGGCCACGGCCTATCCCGGCGTCATCCGGGCCGTGGAGGTCGCGCCGGACGGACGGGCCACGGTCGTGCTGTCCGACGGCTCGCGCGTCGTCTACGACGACGGCCGGCCGCGCTCGGCCGAGGAACTGGTCGACGCTCCCGACCTCAAGTCCATGTTCGTCCAGCCCTATCCCCTGGGGCCGGTCGTCGCCGAGCCGCCCCTGTGGTTCTCGCCCGGCCGTCAGCGCGTGCAGGCGCTCTTCTTCGCCCTCTACGGCCACAGCCAGGCCGAGGTGCGCGCCGCCTGCCGCCCGGTCCCCTTCTTCAACCAGTCCATCCCGTTCAACGCCCGCCAGGGCGCGGCCGAAGCCTTCGCCCGGGTCTCGGCCAGGCTGGAAAAGCTCGCCGCCGCCGATCCCGGCATCCGCAAATACCTGCTGCCCGCCTCGGGCGGCATGGTCTGGCGCGTGATCGCCGGCACGGACCGGCTCTCGGCCCACTCCTTCGCCGCCGCCGTGGACGTGAGCCCCCGGGGCAACCCCTACTGGCGCAACCTGCCGCGCGGCAAGAACATGCTCGCCGTGCGCCAGGCCTTTCCCCCGTCGGTGGTGGCGGCCTTCGAGGCCGAAGGCTTCGTCTGGGGCGGCAAGTGGGCGGAGTTCGACCTCATGCACTTCGAGTACCGTCCGGAGCTGATTCTGCTGGCCCGGCTGGCGCGCGGCGAAACGCCGCCCCTGGCCGCCATCGACGCCCTGGTGCGCCCGGCGCGCTGAGCTCCTTCCCCGGCGCGTCCGCCGCGCCGTCCGTCGCCTCCCCGCCGTGCGTCCGCAACCGGTGCGACATGTTGCATACTTTTTTTTAGTTCGTATCCTTTACTTCTCCCCCCGAGGCACCCCCGTAACACCCTTGAATCACGTGAAAATTTTGGCAAACCCCATTGACGTCGCCTGCAAGGCGTGATTTACTGCGACAGGGAACACGTAATTCGGCTGGCTCTTTTTTGTGCCATCGCAACGCGCCGGGGGCGGGCAACAAGCCGGTCCCCGGCGCGTGCGACGCGAGGGATGGAGGCGACATGCCCGGTGCGCCATGGCGGCAGGCGGGCATGTCCTTTTTGAAAACAAAGGAGGACGTTTATGAACTTTTCCGTGGGTCTTGGCAGGGATGATGCGGAAAAACGGCTTGAGCAGAACGGCGTCTCCCGCCGCGACTTCATGAAATTCTGCGCCACCGTTGCGGCGGCCATGGGCATGGGGCCGGCCTTCGCCCCCAAGGTGGCCCAGGCCCTGACGGCCAAACGCCGCCCCTCCGTCGTGTGGCTGCACAACGCCGAGTGCACCGGCTGCACCGAGGCGGCGCTGCGGACCATCAAACCCTACATCGATTCGCTCATCCTCGACACCATCTCCCTGGACTACCAGGAGACCATCATGGCCGCCGCCGGCGAAGCCGCCGAGGAAGCTCTGCACAAGGCCGTGGAATCCCCCGACGGATTCTACCTGGTGGTCGAGGGCGGCCTGCCCACCGTGGACGGCGGCAACTGGGGCATGGTCTCCGGGCATCCCATGCTGGAGACCACCAAGAAGATCGCTCCCAAGGCCAAGGGCGTCATCAGCCTCGGCACCTGCGCCGCCTACGGCGGCATCCAGAAGGCCAAGCCGAACCCCAGCCAGGCCGTGAGCGTCACCGAGGGCACGGGCATCAAGACCATCAATATCTCCGGCTGCCCGCCAAACCCCATCAATTTCATCGGCGCCGTGGTCCACGTGCTGGAAAAGGGCATCCCCGAGCTCGATTCCAACGGCCGCCCGAAGATCTTCTTCGGCGAGCTGGTCCACGACAACTGTCCGCGCCTGCCGCATTTCGAGGCTTCCGAATTCGCTCCCTCCTTCGATTCCGAAGAGGCCAAGAAAGGCTTCTGCCTCTACGAACTCGGCTGCAAGGGTCCCGTGACCTACAACAACTGTCCGAAGGTGCTTTTCAACCAGGTCAACTGGCCCGTCCAGGCCGGCCACCCCTGCATCGGGTGCAGCGAGCCGGATTTCTGGGACACCATGACCCCCTTCTACGAGCAGGGCTAGACGCTTCCTGCCGGTCATGGCCGATCCCCGAACACCTTCTAACTGCAGCGCACGTCTCGTGACGGAGGAAGCATATGGCTGAGAGCAAACCCACGCCGCAATCCACCTTCACCGGCCCCATCGTGGTCGACCCCATCACCCGGATCGAAGGGCACCTGCGGATCATGGTCGAAGTCGAGAACGGCAAGGTCAAGGACGCCTGGAGCTCTTCCCAGCTCTTCCGCGGCCTGGAAATCATCCTCAAGGGCCGCGACCCCCGCGACGCCCAGCACTTCACCCAGCGCGCCTGCGGCGTGTGCACCTACGTCCACGCCCTGGCCTCCACCCGCTGCGTGGACGACGCCGTCAAGGTCAACATCCCGGGCAACGCCCGCATGATGCGCAATCTGGTCATGGCCTCCCAGTACCTCCATGACCACATCGTCCACTTCTACCACCTCCACGCCCTGGACTGGGTGGACGTGACCAACGCGCTCAAGGCCGACCCGCAAAAGGCCGCCAAGCTGGCCGCCTCCGTGGCCCCGGCCCGGCCCGGCAACTCCGCCGAGGCCCTGAAAGCCGTCCAGGACAAGCTGAAAGCCTTCGTCGAGTCCGGACAGCTCGGCATCTTCACCAACGCCTACTTCCTCGGCGGCCACAAGGCCTACTACCTGCCGCCCGAGCTCGACCTCATCGCCACGGCCCACTACCTGGAAGCCCTGC
>JAEWCY010000152.1 GCA_023390395.1 Pseudomonadota bacterium
GCCACGCCCTTGCCCGGATGGGCCTCGAAGCGCTCGGGCGCGGCCAGGGGCAGGCCCCGGGCCTCGGCCGCCGCCGTCACGGCCCGGGCCAGCGGATGCTCCGAGCGGGCCTCGGCCGCCGCGGCCAGGGGCAGCAGGTCCTCGGCCGGGAAGCCCTCGGCCGCGATCACGTCGGTCAGCTCGGGCCGGCCGTGGGTCAGGGTGCCGGTCTTGTCGAAGACCACCACGCCCACGTCGCCGGCGGTCTGCAGCGCCGCCCCGGATTTGACCAGGATGCCCAGGCGCGCCCCGCGCCCCATGCCGACCATGATGGAGGTGGGCACGGCCAGGCCCATGGCGCAGGGACAGGCGATGACCATGACCGCGACGAAAATGCGCAGTGAAAAGGAAAAGTCCGCCCCGCCCAGGAAATGCCAGCCGAGCCCGGCGGCCACGGCCACGGCCATGACCGCCGGCACGAAGTAGAAGCTCACGGTGTCGGCCAGGTTGGCGATGGGCGCCTTGGAGCCCTGGGCCTGGCGCACCAGGGCCACGATGCGCGAAAGGGTCGTGTCCTCGCCCACGCGCGTGGCCCGCATGACAAGCGCCCCGGTGGTGTTTTGCGTGCCGCCGGACAGCGCGTCCCCCGGCCCCTTGGCCACGGGGATCGGCTCGCCCGTGAGCATGGACTCGTCCACCCGGGATTCCCCCTCGGCCACGACCCCGTCCACGGGCACGCGCTCGCCCGGCCGCACCAGGAGCGTGTCCCCGACCTCGACCTCGTCGAGCGGCACGGTCTCCAGCGCGCCGCCGCGCGTCAGCGTCGCCGTGTCCGGGGCCAGGCGCATCAGCGCCGCGATGGCCCCGGACGTCTTGAACTTGGCCGCGGCCTCCAGGTATTTGCCGAGGCTGATCATGGCCAGAAGCACGCCGGCGGATTCGAAATAGAGGTCCATGGCCCGGGCGGCCGGGTCCGAGCCGGCCAGGATCAGGGCGAGGTTGGCCAGGCTGTAGGCCAGGGCCGCGCCCGTGCCCATGGCCACCAGGCTGTCCATGTTGGGGCCGCCGCGCAGAAGCGCCGGGATGCCGTCGAGGTAGAAGCGCCGGCCGATCCAGACGATGGGCAGGGTGAGCGCCAACTGGGCCAGGGCGAAGGCGGCCGGCGCGGCGTCCGGGTGCAGGAAGTGCGGCAGGGGCAGGCCCAGCATGTGGCCCATGGAAAGCGTCAGGAGCAGCGCGCCGAGCACGAGGGCCGGGACAAGGGCGCGCTTCTGGCCGGCCAGGGCCTCGCGGGCCTGCTTTTGGCGGGCGGCGAAGGCCCCGCCGCCGTCCTTGGCCGGGGTCGCGCCGAAGCCCAGGTCCGCGATGGCCTCGCGCAGCTTCCGGCGCGAGAGCACGGACGGGTCGAAAGTGAACACGCCCGTCTCGTCGGCCAGGTTCACGGCGGCCGAGACCATGCCCGGCAGCCGGCCGGTCACGCGCTCGATGCGCGTGGAGCAGGCGGCGCAGTGCATGCCGGAGATGGCCAGCTCCACGGTGGCGTTTTCCGGGGCGGGCTCGCCCAGGGAAAAGCCCAGGTCCGCCACCCGGGCGCGGATGGCGTCGAGGCTGGCGACCCGCGGATCGTAGCGCAGGCGCAGGGTTTCGTCGGCCAGGTTGACGTCGGCCTCGGCCACGCCGGGAAAGGCCCGCAGGACGCGTTCGATGCGGGCCGAGCAGGCGGCGCAGTGCATGCCGGAGACCGGAAGCAGCAGGGAGACGGTCGTGGCGTCTGATGTTTCCATGCCGTCGGTGATAATCATTTTCGAAAGGGAAGCAAATACGGGCGTCGCGCTGGGGGCGAGGCTGGCAATCAGGCGGCTTTGAGGGTATGCACGGAAAAAGAGACGGCGAAGGAGCCCGGGGCATGCAATCCGACATGATGGCTTCCTTTTGGGAAGCGCAAGGTCGCGAACCGAACAGATGGGAACGGCTTCGTGACGTTTTCGAGAAATTGTCCATGGTGTTGGACATGCCCTCGCTGTGCCCGGGGGGCGTCGACGATCTGCTGGAACAACTGGAACAACGTCTGCTCGAGGCCGAACAGTTGTTTCCCGAGCCGGATTGGCTGTCCGTGGACACGGCCACACCCGAGGGACTCGAGACGTACTGCGCCAACCACGTGGGGGCGTTGCTTGGGGTATTGATCCGGGCCGTGGAGACGCTGTCCGAGGAGCGGGCGGCGGAGGCGGCCTCCTGCCTGGGCGCAGGGGGGGCAGGAGCCGATTCCTGAGGCGTCGGGGCGTTTTTTCCCCCCGGCCGGGCGGGCGGCCGGGAGCGGCGGCGAAAAAGGGCGCGCCGCAACGGAAAAAGGGGTCATGCTTGTGCATAACCCCTTGAAATGTCTGGTCGGGATGAGAGGATTCGAACCTCCGACTTCTGCGTCCCGAACGCAGCGCTCTAGCCAGACTGAGCCACATCCCGACGTGGAAGAAGAGTCTTTAGGCCATCGCACGGGCTTTGGCAAGCACTAATCTCGGTTGTCAGAACGGCCGGAGTCATCTAATCATGGTCAACGGCACGGGCCGTCCGGACGCCGCCGCTCTGGCGGGCTCCGAGACAGGCCGCCAGGCCTCAGGAGACAGGCGTGATCAAGGTAGTGGTGGTCGATGATTCGGCCTTCATGCGCAAGGCCCTTGCGGCCATGCTGGGCAAGGACCCCGAGATAGAAGTCGTGGCCACGGCCCGCGACGGGGAGGAGGGGCTGGAGATGATCCGGCGCCACCAGCCCGACGTGGTCACCATGGACATCGAGATGCCGCGCATGGACGGCCTCACGGCCCTGCGCCACGTCATGATGGAGATGCCGCGTCCGGTGCTCATGGTCAGCTCCCTGACCACCGAAGGGGCCGAGGCCACGCTCAAGGCCATGGAGCTCGGGGCCGTGGACTTCATCCCCAAACAGCTTTCCAAGGTGTCCCTGGACATCGTCAAGATCGAGGACGAACTGCGGGCCAAGGTCAAGACCATCGCCCGCCGCCGCATGAGCCATCTGGCCCGGGCGCCCCTGGCCGGCCGGCCCCGTCCGGCCGCGCCGTCCGCCCCGGGAACCCCGGCCGCCCCGGGGGCCGAACGCGCCCCGCGCCAGGCGACCCGGCCGTCGGGCTCCCAGTGCCGCGACCTGGTGGCCATCGGCGTGTCCACGGGCGGCCCGCCGGCGGTGCAGAAGATGCTGTCCGTGCTGCCCCAGGATTTTCCGGCCGGCATCCTCATCGCCCAGCACATGCCCGCCGCCTTCACCGGGCCCTTCGCCAAGCGCCTCGACGGCGTGTGCCGCATCGCGGTCAAGGAGGCCGAGGACGGCGAACGGCTCCAGCACGGCGTGGCCTACGTGGCCCCGGGCGGCCGGCACCTGCGCATCGACCAGAAGGTCAGCCGCATCGACGTGCGGGTGGTCGACGAACCCCGCGAAGCCTTGTACAAGCCGTCGGCCACGGTGCTGTTCGACTCCGTGGCGGCGGGCGTGGGCCGCCGGGCGCTCGGCGTGGTGCTGACCGGCATGGGCAGCGACGGCCTCGAGGGCATGCGCGCGCTCAAGGCCAAGGGCGGACGGGCCCTGGCCCAGTCCGACTCCACCTGCGTGGTCTACGGCATGCCCAAGGCCATCGTGGACGCGGGCCTGGCCGACGAGATCGTGGACATCGACGACATGGGCGAAGCAATCCTCCAAAACCTCTACAAATGACGGGCCCCGAGGGGCCGGGCGAGGACGCGGCATGGTGGACTGCAAGGATCTTTGCCAAAGGCTTGGCAGCGACGACACGGACGTGCTTCGCGACGCCGCGTACGAAGCCGGCGAGAGCGGCTGCGTGGAGGCCGTCGAGCACCTGGCCAGGCTTTTGTGCTCGCGCAACCTCGGCGTGCAGGAGGCGGCGGACCGGGCGCTTCGCAAGATCGGCGGCAAGGAGGTCGTGGCCGCGGTCAAGCCCCTTTTGCGCTCCGACGACGCCCCCACCCGCAACGCCTCCATGGACATCCTGCGGGCCGTGGGCGTCCAGGATTTCCCCACGCTCATCGAACTGCTCCACGACGCGGACCCCGACATCCGCATCTTCGCCTCGGACATCCTGGGCTCCACGGACTCCAGGCTGGCCGTGGCCCCCCTGTGCGAGGCCCTGCTCAAGGACCACGAGGTCAACGTCCGCTACCAGGCGGCGGTGAGCCTCGGTGAGCTGGCCTTCGCCGAGGCCTCCTCGTGCCTGGGCAAGGCCATGGAGGACGACGAGTGGGTCCAGTTCGCGGTCATCGAGGCCCTGGCCAAGATCCGCGACGCCTCCTCGGTGGGGGCGCTGGTCAAGGCCCTGGACAGGAGCTCGGACCTGGTCGCCTCCATGATCGTGGACGCCCTGGGCGAGATCGGCAACATCAAGGCCGTGACCATGCTGCTCAAGCGCATGGACGCCTCGCCCGAGGTCCTGCGCAACAAGATCGTCAAGGCCGTGGTGCGCATCCTCGGCGGCAAGGCCCTCTCCCTGCTGTCCACGGCCGAGCGGGAACGGTTTCGCGAATACCTGCTGGCGGCCCTGGCCGACGACGAGGAGGACGTCCAGGACGCGGCCGTGTCGGGACTGGGCTCCGTCGGCGGCGAGGCCGCGGCGACGGCGGTCCTGGCCCACGCCGCCCGCATCGACCGGGACCGCCACCCCGAGCGCTACGAGCACGCCGTGACCGCCCTGCGGGAGATGGGGCTGACCGATTCCCTGGGACGGGCCCTGCGCGAGGGCGGCGACGCCCGGCGCATGGCGGCGCTCGACGTGCTGGCCGCGCTGCCCTGTCCGGCCTGCTCGGGCTTGGTCATGGACGCCTTTCCCGACCTGCCCGAGGAGATGCGCCCGGCCGCGGCCCATGCCCTGGCCGCCATCGCCGGCGAGGAGGCGGCCGAATTCTTTCTGGAACTGCTCGGCGGCGAGGACGAGGCCCTGCTGCTCGAGGCCGTGTCCTTCCTGGGCGGCAAGCTGCGCCTGGCCGCCGCCGGCGAGGCCGTCTTCGCCCTGCTCGGCCACCCCTCGGACGCGGTCAAGGAAGCGGCCCTCGACGCCTGCGTGGCCATCGGCGGCGAGGGCCTGGACGCCCGCTTCCGCGAGATGTTCGCCAGCGAGGAGCCCATGGACCGCCTCATGGCCGTGTACGCCCTGGGCAAGATGGGCGTGCGCGACCACATGGACGTGATCCGCGCCGCCCTGTCCGACGAGGTGCCGGACATCCGCAAGATCGCCCTGGAAGCCCTGGCCGAGATGTGCGGCCACGAGGAGGAGGGGCTGCCGCTGATCGTGGCCGGCCTGTCCGACGAGAACCGCGACGTGCGCCTGGCCGTGGTCGAGCTTCTGGGCGGCTGCGACAGCGACAAGATCTATCCTTACCTCGAACAGGCCCTGGCCGACACGGACGACTGGGTGCGCATCAGGGCCCTGGAGGCGCTCGGCAACCGCGGCGAGCGCGACGCCGTGCCGCGCCTGCTGGAGCTTGCCGGGGAGCCGAGCAAGCTGGTGGCGCTCAAGGCCGTGGAAGTGCTGGGCGAGATCGGCGGCCCGGAGGCGTTCGAGGGGCTCCTGCGCCTGGGCGCGGGCGACGACCCGGAGCTGGTCGCCGCCGTGGAGGCGGCCATAGCCAGGCTGCGGGACGAGCAAGGGGAGCGCTAGTCCATGACCTCGCTTTTTTCCAAGACCATCTCGCTGCGCAAGGATCTCAAGATCTCCGACGCGGAGTTCGCCCAGCTGCGGGACTTCATCTATGCCCAGTCCGGCATCTACGTGGCCGACAACCGCAAGTACCTGGTCGAGAACCGCCTGGCGACGCGGCTGAAGGAACTCAACCTCAAAAGCTTCTCCGAGTACCACGCCTACCTGCAGTACGACGCCGGCCGCCGCCAGGAACTCAACCGCCTCTTCGAGGTCATCACCACCAACGAGACGAGCTTCTACCGCAACCCGCCCCAGCTCAAGGTCTTCCAGGACATGGTGCTCAAGGACGTCCTGGACAAGCAGCGGGCCGCCCGGCAGAAGCGCCTGCGCATCTGGTCCGCCGGCTGCTCCACCGGCGAGGAGCCCTACACCATCGCCATCATCCTCCACGAGGTGCTGCGCACGGAACTGCCCACCTGGGACATCCGCATCACGGCCAACGACCTGTCCGAGGCCGTGCTGGCCCAGGCCCGGGAAGGCGTCTACACCGACTACAGCCTGCGCACCACGCCCAAGGAGATCGTGACGCGGTACTTCACCCCGGACGGGGCGAATTTCAGGATCAAGCCCGAGATCAAGCGGCTGGTCGCCTTCGGGCAGATCAACCTGAGCGACCGGATGATGCTCAAGCGCGTGGAGCGCTCCCACATCGTCTTTTGCCGCAACGTCATCATCTACTTCGACGACGAGATGAAGAAAAACGTCATTGCGGCCTTCTACGACAATCTGCTCCCCGGCGGCCAACTGCTCATCGGCCACTCGGAATCCTTGCACAACATCTCCCGGGCCTTTCGTCCCAAGCATTATCCCGGAGCCATCATCTACGGCAAGGAGGAGTAGGGCGATGTCGACTGGCGTCGATGACGGGACAGGCAGGCGTTGGCTCCTCGCGTTCTGGCCATAGCGAACCAGAAGGGGGGGGTGGGCAAGACCACCACGGCCCTGTCCCTGGCGGCGGCGCTGGCCTTGACGGGGCGGCGGATCCTGGTCATGGACCTCGATCCCCACGCTTGCGCCTCGGCCCACCTCGGCATCTTTCCCGAGGTGGGGGACGCTTCGTCGGCGGAGGTGTTTTGGGCGGCGTCCCCGGAGGCCGTGCCCTGGGAACGCGTGGTGACGCGGCCGGAGGCTGCGTCGTTCGATCTGGCGCCGAGCCACGCCCGGCTGTCGGACATGGAATGGGATCTGCGGGACAGGAAGGGGAAAGGCGTGCTGTTGCGGGAAGCTCTGGCCTCGGGCCCGGCCTACGACCATATCGTATTGGACTGCCCGCCCCACACCGGGGTGGTGCTGGTCAACGCGCTCGTGGCCGCGGACCTGTGCCTGATCCCCATCCAGACGGATTTCCTGGCCCTGCACGGCGTGCGCAACCTCTTCGACACCATGCGCGCCCTCAACGCCGCCCTGCCGCGCCCCGTGGCCTACCGCGCCCTGGCCACCATGTTCGACCGGCGCGCCCGGGCCTGCCTGCGGGTGCTGTCGCTTTTGCGCGAGAAATTCGTCGGCCGCATGTTCGAGACCGTCATCGGCCTGGACACCAAGTTCCGCGAGGCCAGCGCCGCCGGCCGCGTCATCCAGGACGTGGCCCCGGACAGCCGGGGTTCCCGCGAATACGCCGCCTTGGCGCGTGAGGTGCTTTCCCTGTGAGTTCGAACCTGGAAAACTACTTCAAGGACTCCGTGTCCCTGCCCGAGGCCCATGCCGGCGCCTACACCGAGGCGGAGCGGACCTTCCTCACCCGCTACGTGGGCGCGGACTTCGAAAGCGTGCTGGCCCGGGAAGGCCTTTCCCGGCCCTCGGCCGTGACCTCGGTCACCGGGCCCTTGTCCCCGGCCCCGGTCGGGGCGTCGCAAGGCGACGCCGGATTCCTCGCGCCCGTGGCGGCCGAGGGGCGGACGCTCTCCGAGGACGCCGCCCTGGAAGAGGCGTTGCGCCAGGCCGGGGAATTCAAGCTGGTCGGCTTCCGCCTGGCCGGCCAGGAGCTGGCCCTGCCCATCGCCCAGGTCCAGGAGGTGCTGCGGGCCATGCCCGTCACCCGCCTGCCGGCCGCGCCGCCCCACGTCAAGGGCATGCTCAACCTGCGCGGCCGGGTGACGCCCATGATCGACCTGGCCGGGCTCATGGAATTGTCCGGCGCGCGCGGCGAGGACCGCTTCATCATCGTCTGCCGCTGCCGGGGGATGCTCGTCGGGCTCCTGGTCGAGGCGCTCACCACCATGCATCAGGCCAGGGGCGAGGATGTGGAGTGGGGCCTGGAGTCCCGCGTGGGCGTGGCTTCGGACATGGTTTCCGGCCTGCTCAAGGTCGGCGACCTGCTCGTGGCCATCCTCTCCGTTGACAGTCTTTTTCAAAAGGTTTTGAAGAGTTGAGGAGGTAGTCGATGCCCAAGCATATCCTCATCGTGGACGACTCCAAGACCGTGCGCAACCTCGTGGCCTTCATCATGCGCAAGGAAGGCTTCAAGGTGACCGCGGCCGAGGACGGCCTGGACGGGCTCGAGAAGCTGTACACCGATCCCCAGGTCGATCTCATCATCACCGACATCAATATGCCGCGCATGGATGGCATCACCTTCATCAAGACCGTGCGCGAACAGGACGCCTACCGGGATACCCCCATCGTCGTGCTCTCCACCGAAGGCGAGGAGCGCGACATCCACGCGGGGCTTTCCATCGGCGCCAACCTCTACATGGTCAAGCCGGCCCAGCCCGAAGTGATGGTGCGCAACGTCAAGATGCTGCTGGGGTAGGACAACGCCGCCGACAGCCGCGAGGTGCTTTGATGAGCCAGGATTTCATGGATCCGGAACTTTTCGCCGATTTCATCGTGGAGGCCAGGGAGCACCTGGAGACCATCGAGCCCAATCTCCTGGAACTGGAGCGCAACCCCGGCAACCTGAGCCTCCTCAACGACATCTTCCGGCCCATGCATTCCCTCAAGGGGGCCTCGGGGTTTCTCGGCTTAAACGCCATCAACGGCCTGGCGCACAAGGCGGAAAACATCCTCGACGAGCTGCGCAAGGGCAACATCCCGGTCAACCCCGAGATCATGGACGTGATCCTGGCCGCCACGGACTTGCTGCGCACCATGATCGAGAACCTGGAGCAGACCGGAGGCGAGGGCGACGTGGACACCGCCCCGGTCATCGCCCGCATCGCCGCCCAGCTCGAAGGCGGGGCCGCCGCGCTCACGCCGCCCCCGGCTCCGGCCGGAGCCGGGGACTTTCCGGCCGAGGACGCACCTCCCGCCGTCTCCGAGGCTCCCGCCGCCCCGGCGCACAACTCCTCCGCCCCCGAGGAGCCCGAGGCGAGCGAACCCGCCGGGCCTTCGGCCGCCTCCCTGGCCGCCGCCAAGATCGCCAAAATTTTCGAAGAGCTGCCGCCCTTCGCCCCCGAGGCCTATCCCCTGACCTCCATCGGCGAGGGCCATATGGCCGACTTCCTGGAAGAGGCCCGGGAAATCATCGAGCGCTTAAACGCCGCCCTGCTCGAGCTGGAGTCCGCCGGCGACGGCCGCTCCGAAAGCATCAACGACATCTTCCGCTATTTCCACAACCTCAAGGGCAACAGCGGCATCATCGGCCACAAGGAGCTCAACAGCCTCACCCACGAGGCCGAAACCCTCCTCAACCGGGTGCGCAAGGGCGAAATCACCGCCACGCGGGCCATGGTGGACCTGCTTCTGGCCGTGGTCGACCAGGTCGAAGCCCTGGTCAGCCACATCGAGCCCGCCACCAGCGTGGCTACGCCCCAGGACATCCGCCCCCTGGTCGCCCGGCTCAAGCAGGCCACCGAGGACGGCGAGGTGCTCGAACCCGAACCCGAACCCCAGGCCACGCCCGAACCCGAAGCCGAGGCCGCCGCCGAACCGGAACCGGAACCCGAGCCGGAGCCCGCCCCGGAACCCGAGCCCAAGGCCGCCGGGCAGGAAGCCAAGGCCGGCTCGGGCTACGATCCCGAGGACGTGGCCGTCTTCGAATCCACCATCGACCAGCAGATGGTCTACATGACCCAGGCCCTGGCCGGCCTGGCCGAGAACCCCGAATCCAAGGACATGGTGGACGGCCTGTACCGGGCCCTGGTCACCATCCAGAATTCCTCGGGCTACATGGGCCTGGCCGAACTCAAGGTCCAGGCCGAGCGCACCGCCGGCATCGTGGCCCAGGCCAGGAAGCAGGGCCTGTCCTTCGAGCTGCTCCTGGACATGCTGCGCCAGGAATGCTCCATCCTCGGCGACATGCTCACCGCCGCCATGGGCTCCCTGCGCTCGGGCAAGGCCAAGGCCCCGGCCGCCGCCTCCCTTCCCGAGGCCCCCAAGGCCGTCGCCCCGGAACCGGCTCCCGCGCCGCAACCCGAACCCAAGCCGGAGCCCAAGCCCGAACCGGCCCCCAAGGCCGCGCCCGCGCCCAAGCCGGAAGCCAAGCCCGCCCCCGCCCCCGCGCCCAAGCCCGTGCCCAAGCCGGAAGCCAAGGCCGCGCCCAAGCCCGCGCCCGCGCCCGCGCCGGAAGCCGCCGCCGACGCCGGCAAGCCCAAGGTCTCGGCCACCATCCGCGTGGACCACGAAAAGCTCGACCACCT
>JAEWCY010000154.1 GCA_023390395.1 Pseudomonadota bacterium
CGGCGGCGGTGACGCTCACCGCCGCCGACGCCTTGCCCGCCGCGTCGTTGAGGCTGCATTTGAGGTGGGCCACGGGGATGCCCTCGGCCGCGAGCCGGTCGCGCAGCCCGGCGGCCAGGGCGGCTATGGCCGCGGCCGCGTCCTGCGGTTCCCGGGCCAGGTCGGCCGTGGCGTTGTACCAGCCGAGCAGGGCCTCGCCCTCGGCGTAGCGGTCGTAATCCACGTCCATGGCGGCGCGGGAGTCCGGCGTCCCTTCGAGCAGCGCGTCGAGCCAGGCGTCGAGGCCCTCGCCGGTCAGGCACGAGACCGCGAGCACTCTGGCCGAGGGATGGCGCGCGGACAGGGCGGCGGCCAGGGCGTCGCGCGCCTCTCCGGAGATGCGGTCGATCTTGTTGACCACCAGGATGTCGGCTTCCTCCAACTGCTTGCGGTAGATGTAGGCCACGTCCGGGGACAGGGCCGGGGCGGCCCCGTCGAGGCCGAGCATGGCGGCGCAGGCCTCGGGGTCGACCAGCACCGAGAGCGGGGCCGTGGCGTAGTTCGCCTCGAAATGCCGGCGCAGGGGATAGGCCACGGTGGCCCGCACGTCCGTGCACGAACCCACCGGCTCGGCCAGGATGACGTCGGCCGCGCCGGCGAGGCTTCCCGCCGCCTCGGTCAGGGCGTCGAAGCGGCAGCAGAAGCAGCCGCCCGTGATTTCGGCCATGGGCAGGCGCAAATGGGAAAGGCGGGCGGTGTCCACCAGCCCCTCGCTCTGGTCGTTGGCGATGACGGCCGGGCGCAGGCCCCTGGCGGCGAGGCGCTCGGCCAGGGCGGCCATGGCCGTGGTCTTGCCGGCGGCCAGGAAGCCGCCGAGGAGGATGAAGCGTTTGCGGGACATGGCGGGGCTCCTTTCGGGTTCGTGGTCGGCGAAGGGGGGCAGGAAGCGGCGCAACCCCCGTTCGTACAGGCCCGCGCCGACGAGGCCGCCGATGAGCGGAGACAGGATGTAGACCGTGAAAAAGCCGCCCCTGGGTCCGGGAACGGCCACCGCGCCCCAGCCGGCCAGCCAGGCGAAAAGGCGCGGCCCGAAATCGCGGGCCGGGTTGAAGCCGGCCTGGGTCAGGGGGGCGATGACCGCGATGAGCCCGGCCACGGTGAGGCCTATGGCCGCCGGCAGGAGCGCCCCCCTGGGCCGGGCGCGGTTGCGCCGGTCGGTCAGGGCGAAGAGGCAAAAGGCCAGCACGGCCGTGCCCAGGCCCTCGGCGGCCATGGCCTGCGCCTCGGCCACGGCCAGGCGGCCGGCGGCGGGATCGGGGAAAAGGCCCGGGTTGGGGAAGTACTCGCCGAAGACCATGGCGCTGCGTTCGCTGCCGGGCTGGCCGCGCACGATGCCTTCCCGGGCCTCGTAGCCGGCCAGCACGCCGGCGTAGAGCCCGAAGAGCACGGCCGAGGCGGCGAAGGCCCCGAGGAGCTGGGCGGCCAGGTAGGCCGGCACCCGGGCGCGGGGAAAGCCGCGCCAGGCCCAGAAGGCCAGGGTCACGGCCGGGTTCAGGTGCGCGCCGCTTACGGCCCCGGTGGCCTGGATGGCCACGGCGATGACCACGGCCCAGACCACGGCCACCTGCCACAGGCCTTGCAAGGCTCCGGTGGTCACGGCCACGAACACCGTGCCTGTGCCGAAAAAGACCATGAGGAAGGTGCCGGCGGCCTCGGCCAGGCAGGCCCCGAAGGCCTCGCGGCCCGGGGTCACGACGCCTCCCGGTCCGTCGCCGGGCCAAGGGCCGCGCGGGCCGCGTCCAGCAACTGACCGATGGCGGCCTGGTACTCGGCCAGGGTGGCGTTCCAGCGGGCCAGGCAGGCCAGGCCGCGCGGGGTGACGGAAAAGCGGCGCTTGGCCGGCCCCTGTTCGGGCAGGTCCCAGGCCCCGGCGAGCAGGCCCTCGAACTCCATGTCGCGAAGCGCCCGGTAGACGCCGGCGGCGTCGGGCCGGCGGCCGCCGCAGATGCGCATGGCGGCGAGGCGGCGCAGCACTTCGTAGCCGTGGAGGGTCTCGCCGGCCAGAAGCGTGAGCACGGCCGGCCGCACGAGGCGGGTCAGGGACTTGCCGGTGCAGGGGCAGTCGAGGAATTCCATTATTAGACCTCGTCTAGTAGTTGCGCCAAGCTACTGCGCCCGGCGGACGGGGTCAAGGGGGAATCGGGGCGGGAAAACCTATGCCCGGCCGGCGGTGGCGTCGGGAAGGCGTGGGGCGGCGTCGGCTTGCCCGTCCGGGGCGGCTTGCCGCTGCGCCGGGCGGGGCCGGGGGAAGGACACCGTCACCGTGGTGCCGGCCGCCTCGGAAGTGGCCATGGCGATCCGCGCGCCGTGGGTCTCGGCGATCAGCCGCGCGCCGTAGGTGCCAAGGCCGGTGCCGTCCTTCTTGCCGGCGGTGGCGTATTTCTCGAAGAAGCAGTCGCGGATGCGGGCCGGGACCGCGCCGGCGTTGGCGATGGCCACGTCGAGGGTCGCTTCGTCCTCGGCCATGGACACGGTCACCCGCGCCCCTTCGGGCGAGGCTTCCAGGGCGTTTTTCACCAGGTTGGAGAGCATGGTGTAAAGGAGCATCTCCTCGCCGCGCACCACGAACGCGTCGTCCCGAGCCCGGGGGGCTCCCCGCACCAGCACGTCCAGGGTCAGCCGGCTGGCCTCCAGCATGCCGTGCAGTTCGCCGGCGATGTTGTCCACGATGGAGAGCATGTCCACCTTGTCGGGGGTGAGCTCGTAGACGCCGCGCTCCATGCGGTAGAGGTCCAGGGACTGGTTGATCATGTTGAGCATGCGGTAGCCGGCGTGCTGCATGAGCCCGAGCATGTCCGTCTGGCGCTCGGTCAGGTTGCCGTCGCGGCGCAGGAGCTGGGGCAGGGTGAGCACGGCCGTCAGCGGCGACTTGAGGTCGTGGCGCGTCATGCGCTCCACGTCCTCGCGCAGCCTCTCGGCCTTCTTGCGGTCCGTGATGTCCACGATGGTGTAGCCCAGGATGTCGGCGAAATGGGAGGCGAACTCCGAGCCCTTCTCGCTGGTGTAGCGGTCGGGGTTGGGGTCGAAGAAGCTCAGCACGCCGATGAGGCGCTGGGCTCCGAACTTGTCGCGCAGCGGCGAGATGAAGCACGAGCCGAGCAGCAGCACCTTGCGGCCGGCCACGAAGTCCGGGCCGAAAAAAAACGCCGGATCGGGCACGGCGCTCACCGGACACATGCAGGGCCGCCCCCTGGCGGCCTCGGACGAGAGTTCGGCCAGGGCCTCGCGCATGGCGGCCAGGGGCACGAGCCTGGCCCCGGGCGGGTCGAAGGGGCCGAATTCGGCCGCGTCGAGCAGAAGGCTCACGGCCCGCAGTCCGAAGAGGTCCTGGATGCGGTCGAGGATGGCGGGCAGGTCCTCGTGGGCGCGCATCATTTCCACCACGCGGATGGCCTTTCGGAACTTCTCGAAGGCCGTGAGGCTTCCCTCGAACCGGTCCACCACGGTCTTGAGCTTGGCCTGCAGGTCCACGCACTGCTTGCGGGTGCGCTCGGACTCCTTGCGGCAGTCGAGGAGCTCCTCCCGGGACAGGGCGGCGGCGTTGGCCCGCATTTTGGCGGCCCGGCGCAGCTCGCCCATGGTCTTTTTGAACTGGTAGGCGTTCTGGTCCGCGAACGCCTCCTCGAGCTTGAGCAGGCGCTCCTGGATGTCGGGAAAATCGCGATTGTCGGTCATGTGGTGTCGCTGGCGCCGCCTGCGTCGAAAATACGGAGTATTTTTAACGAAATGTAATTATTCGGCTATGTTGTACGTGAATCCCGTACCCCGGCGTTTCGCCGACGCGGCGCTAGGGCCGTCCCTGGGCCGTGAAATGCCTGGAGTACACGCCGTAGACCTGGGCGTCGCCGGTGGAGCGGACCTCCACGTCGGCGGCCTGGCGCGGCGTCGCGCATCCGCCGAGGATAGGAAAAACGATAAGAAAAACAAGAAACAGGATGCGACGCATGATCCGGCTCCAGGGCTTGCTGCGGATCGCGGCCAAGCCCTCTCCCCGCCAGCGCGCCATCCTACGGCAAGCGCGCCCGGGGCGCAATGCCCGCAATCCCTTGCCGCCAGGGCTTTTGACATTCCCGGACGGCCTTTGTACAAGCGCAGGCGTCGAGGCCGCCCCCTTTGCGCGTCCCGGGCGGGCGCGCCGGGCCGGCCGGACGTTTTCGCCTTGCAAGAGGAACCCTGCCGCATGCATAAGACCTCCCATGCCCTGTTCGCGGCCGTGCTGGCCGTGTTCGCCCTGGTGATCGCGCCGATGGTCGGCGACGGCACGGCCCTGGCCAAGAAGACCGAGCACGCGGCCAAGGAGTCCGGCAAGGCCAAGGCCGCCGCCAAGTCCGGGAAAACGGGCAAGTCCAAGGGCCCGGCCAAGCATGCCGTCGAAGCTCCGGCCGCGCCCAAGAAGGGCCGCAAGGCCAAAAGGGCGGCCGCGCCCGTGGTCGAGGAAAACGAGGAGGGGGACATCGGCGTCTGCGCCGTGCCCACCCTGACCGTCAAGTCGGCCATGCTCTGGAACATGACCACGGGCGAGCTGCTCTACGAGCAGAACCCCGACGCCCAGATCCCGCCGGCCTCCCTGACCAAGATCCTCACCCTGTACATCATCTTCGACGCCATCCGCCAGGGACGGCTGCGGCCCTGGGACGTGGTGGACGTTTCCGAGCGGGCCGCCACCCAGGGCGGCTCCAACATGCGCCTGCGCCGGGGCGAGTCGGTCAAGGTCACGGAGCTCATCAAGGGCATCGCCGTGGCTTCGGCCAACGACGCCTGCATGGCCATGGCCGATTACCTGGAAAACGGCAACGTGGAGGCCTTCGTCTCCCTCATGAACGACACGGCCAAGCGCCTGGGCATGAGCAACTCGGCCTTCATGAACCCCAACGGCCTGCCCGCCGACGGCCAGCTGACCACGGCCCGCGACATGCTGCGCCTGGCCGCCGCCTACCTCGAGCAGTTCCCCAAGGCCCTGACCATCCACTCCATGCAGTACTTCACCCACAACAACCGCCAACGGCATAACGCCAACTCCCTGCTCGGCACCTACGAGGGCGTGGACGGGCTCAAGACCGGGTTCGTGTGCGCCTCGGGCTACAACATCGTGGCCACGGCCAAGCGCGGCGACACCCGGCTCATCGCCGTGGTCCTGGGCTCGCGCAGCCCGGTGGTGCGCGCCCGGGAAACGACCAAGCTCCTGGACAAGGGCTTCAAGATCGTCGCCGCCCAGAAGGCCTCCCACAAGACCCCGGTCCTGGCCGGCGCGCCCCAGCCGCCTGCCGTACAGACGCAGCAGTAGCCCGGGCGGTTACACCCGCCCCGCGGCGTGAGGCCGCTTGCCCCGGGGCGCGGCCGCGTTCCCGGACGGGCTTCCCGGAGGCGCGCCATGGACGTGGCCGACATCACTTCCGAAGAACTGCCGGCCCTGGCCGGGCTCATGCGGTCCCTCTCCGGCCTGGACACGGACATGGAACGGCTCGGGGCCGTGCACCGCGTCATGGCCGGGCATCCCGACTACCACCTCCTCGGCGCGCGCCTGGACGGCGTCCTGGCCGGCGCGGCCCTCGGCATCGTCTGCCTGGACGTGGTCGGCGAGTGCCGGCCGTTCATGGTTGTGGAAAACGTGGTGGTGGCCGGAGCCTTTCGCCGGCGCGGCGTGGGCCGGGGCCTTTTCGCCGCCCTGGAGGCCAGGGCCCGGGCGCGCGACTGCCTGTACCTGATGCTCGTGTCCGGTCCTGACCGCGACGCGGCCCGGGCCTTCTACGCGGCCTTGGGCTATTTCGAGGCGCGGGGCTTCAAGAAAAGGCTCTAGGGCAGGGCCGGGGCGGGCGCTTCGGCCGGCGGGGCGAAGGCCTGGGACAGGGCCTGCTCGAACTGGCCGGCCGTGAACAGGTCGCGCAGCACCAGCGGCGATTTGGCCTTTTCCCCGGCCGGAAAGAAGGCCACCACGGGAATGGACTGGCTGCCCAGGGCCCGCAGCAGGGCCATGGCCGGCGGGGTCTGGCGGGTGAGGTCCACCTTCATGAACACGGCCCTGTGCCGCCCCGCCCACTGCCCGACCCGGGGGCCGGTCAGCACCGTGCGCTCCAGCAGCTTGCAGGTCGGGCACCAGTCGGCCGTGAAGTCGAGGACCACGTTGTCCTTGCCCAGATGCTTCTCCAGCGTTTCCGGACTGTAGGCCACCCAGCCGGTCTCGGCCGGCGGCGCGTAGGTCAGGGCGAAAGCCAGACCGCCGCCGGCCAGGGCCAGGGCGGCCAGGCCCACGCCGATGCGGCGCAGGGGGCCGTGGGACAGGGTCGCGCCGTGGCCGAAGAGATACGCCCCGGCGGCCGTGGCCCACAACGCGGCCAGGGCCGGCAGCAGGCGCTCGGGCGGCAGCAGGGCCAGGAAATACAGGCAGGTGGCGGCCAGGATGAAGCCCATGACCTTTTCCAGGCCGTGCATCCAGGCCCCCGGCCGGGGCAGCAGCCGCACCAGGCGCGGCCAGATGGCCAGCACGCCGTAGGGCGAGGCCATGCCGAGTCCCAGGGCGCAAAAGACCGTGGTGACCACGTGCAGGGGCTGCAGCAGCGTCCAGGCCAGCACGCCGCCAAGGAACGGGCCGCTGCACGGCGTGGCCAGAAGCGTGGTCAGCATGCCCGTGAGAAACGCGCCGCGCCGGGTGTGCCCCCGGCCGCCGGAAGAGATCTTGAGGTCCACCACCGGCAGGTGGAACACCCCGAAAAGGCTGAGCGCCAGGGCGAACAGCACCGCCGTGACCACGATGGCCAGCTGCGGCGACTGGAACATCTCGCCCCAGGCCATGCCGAGTCCCCCGAGCAGCAGGCTCAAAAACACGAAATAGACCAGGATGCCCAGGGCGAAGAAGAAGTTGTGCTCGCGCAGGATGCGCCGGCGCTCGGCCTTGCCCTCCTCGCCGCACAGGGCCAGCAGCCCGGACAGCTTGAGGCTGACCACGGGCAGCACGCAGGGCATGAAGTTGAGGATGAGCCCGGCCAGGAAGGCCAGGGAGGCGGCCTTGACCAGGCTCGACACCTCCAGCGCCGGGGTGAAGGACCGGGGCGTGAGGTCGCCGGGAAAGGCGTCGGCGGCGGCTTCGGGTCCGGCGGCCTCGGGCGCGGACGGACGGGCTTCGTGGCGCGGCAGCAGCGGGTGGGCCGGCTCGGGGCACACCGAGGCCGGCATGGCCAGGGCGGCGCTGCGCAGGGCGGAGAAGACCGGCCACCAGGGCGCGGCCTCGGCCGGGGGCAGGGCGGCCGGGTCGCCGGCCCCGACCAGGGGGATGTTGACCTCGAGTGTGGACGGCCAGCAGCTGGTGGGCGAGCAGGAGAACACCTTGACCCGGCCGGTGAGCGCCGGGGCGGCCAGCATGGCCTCGGTCAGGGGCACGAAGATCGGCGTGCGGCCTTCGTAGACGAGCACGGTCTTTTCCGGCTCCAGGGCGTCGGGCGTGGGCACGCCCGGCGGGAAAAGCGCCAGGGCCGGGGCGTTCCCGGCGGCGAGCGTCGCCTGGGCGGACTGGCCGGACTCGGCCGGTCCCACGGCGTAGGCGTGCCAGCCCGGGGCCGAGACCAGAGTCAGGACGGCCAGCACGCGGCCCGAGGGGTCGCCCATGGGCAGGCTGTAGAGGGCGGTTTCGAGGCTGGCCGGCAGCACCTCGCCGGCGGCGTCGGCCCCGGCGGCCTTGGCCGGCGGATCGGCGGCCGGGCACACGCCCGGCAGGGCGGCCAGGCCGAGCGCCGTCGTCAGGGCCAGGGCCAGGACGGCGAGCCACAGCCGGGAGCGTTTCTTGCAGGCGAAAGGGGACCCGGCAAAAGGCGCACGGCTGGGCCGCGGGGTTTCCCGGTAGGGGGCATGCGATGGCATGGTGGGCATGGCGTCGCTTGCGGGCGGTCCCGCCGTCCGGAGCGGTCCAGACGGCAGGCTGTGCCGGCCGGCGCGGCGGATCACTCGAAGCAGAACTCCAGCGTGAAGTCGCCGAATTCCGTGGCGAAGGGAATGGCCACCACCGGACCGGACGTGATGTGGCTTACGGTGTGGTTGTCGCCGAAGATGACGGTGGGGGTGGAGGCGGACAGGTTGAGGCCGAGCTGGCTGAGTCCCGCCCGGGCCTGTCCGGAGATCATGTTGGTGATCTCGCCCACGGCGTCCTTGGCGTCCTGGATGATGTCGGCGACGTCGTCGCCGAGCATGTTCTTCACCACGGCGATGGCGCATTTCTTGGAGAAGCTGATGGAAATGCTGCCGTTGCGGTCGCCGGTCAGGCCGACGATGGCGGAGACGTCCCCGGCGGCGGCGCTGGCTTTTTTCACGTACGGCTTGCCCGGCTTGGGATCGAGTTGGGCCATCATGGTGAGTACGTGCTTGGTGGCGTCGACGAATGGCTTGGCGACTTCGGCGTCGGTCGGTTTCATGGGCTCCCTCGGGATCGTTGGCGGCGACGTATGGCCTATCGCCGCAGGTCTTACATCATAACCGCTCCCCCTGTCACTAGGAGGCCGAGGGGAGCTGAGCCGGAGGAATTACGCCTTGCCTTGGCCGGTGCTATCCAGTAAAAATGGTAAGGACTCGGTGGGTTTTCTCGTAACTGTCAAAAATGCCAAGTCGTTGCGTGTTCCTGATGTGGAAGGTCGGGGCGCGTTGGCGAAGACCTGAGGGAGCGCGGGCGACAACCATGCAGAGGCAACCTCCGGGACACGGCGGCTTCGGGGCCAGATCCGCGCACGGCGCGACGGATTGGCAGGCCCTCGAGGTGCAGCTCAACCGCACCCGCATGATCCTGCAGGAGATCCTCGTCCACCTCCAGGAAGTCCTGCGCAACCTGAAGATGGCCCGCACCGGCGGGCGCGGCTTTGCCGCCGCCTCCGGGGCCGAGGCCGGTCGAAGCGGCGGCCAGGACGCCTGGCGTCGCGCCGCCTCGGGCCAGCGTGCCCATGCCTCGCGCCCCCACCAGGCTCCGGGCGCGTCCCACGCCGGCGGGCCGGGCGCGGCGGGTCGGACGTTTTCCCACGCCCAGGGCGCCGC
>JAEWCY010000245.1 GCA_023390395.1 Pseudomonadota bacterium
GTGCTGGCCGGCTTTGCGGCCTGCGTCGTCCGCCCCATTTTCCCGACCACAACGACCGACGCCCCGCCGCCCGCCGTTCCCGACCGCCTGCCCATCCGCCCCCGTCGGGGGGGACCGGGGGGGATCATCCCCCCCGGCCGCCGGAGGCATCTTCCCTCTTCCCCATTCCCCATTTCCCCCTCGTCTCCTCACTTCGGAGGCACGGGTTTGATGCCCCAGACATCGCGGGCGTATTCGCGGATGGTGCGGTCGGAGGAGAAGTAGCCCATGCGGGCGGTGTTGAGGATGGCCTTGCGCGCCCAGACGTCGGGCCGGGCGTAGTCCATGCCCAGGCGTTCGTGGGTTTCGACGTAGGACATGAAGTCGGCCAGGTGCAGGTAGCGTTCGTTTCGGGCCAGCAGTTTCTCGAAGATCCAGTGGAAGCTGGAGGCGGCTTCCGGGCTGAAGCGGCCGGCGGAGATGGCGTCGAGGACGCGCCGGATTTCCGGGTGTTTGCTGTAGTATTCCCAGGGATCGTAGGAGCCTTCGCCGAGCATGCGTTCCACTTCGGGGGTGGAGAGGCCGAAGAGGTAGAAATTTTCCTCGCCCACGCATTCGCGGATCTCGATGTTCGCGCCGTCGAGGGTGCCGATGGTGAGCGCGCCGTTTAGGGAGAACTTCATGTTGCCGGTGCCCGAGGCCTCGGTGCCGGCGGTGGAGATCTGTTCGCTGACGTCGGCGGCGGGGATGAGTTTTTCGGCCAGGGAGACGCGGTAGTCCGGCACGAAGACGACCTTGATGTGGTCGCCCACGCGCGTGTCGGCGTTGATGACCTTGGCCAGGCAGCAGACGAGATGGATGATTTCCTTGGCTTCGAAGTAACCGGGCGCGGCCTTGCCGGCAAAGAGGTAGACGCGCGGCACGGCCGGCGCGAAGCCGTCCTCGGTGAGGCGCAGGTAGTCGTGGATGACGTGCATGACGTTGAGGAGCTGGCGCTTGTATTCGTGGATGCGCTTGGCCTGGATGTCGAAGACGGCATCCGGGGAGAGCACCACGCCCGAGGTTTTGGCGATGGAGGCGGCCAGGCGTTCCTTGTTGGCGCGTTTGACGGCCATGAATTTCTGACGGAAGGCCGCGTCCTCGGCCAGGGGGACGAGGTCCTCGAGGCGGTCGAGGTCCGTGACCCAGCCCTGGCCGATGGCCTCGTCGATGAGGCCGGACAGGCCCGGGTTGGCCAGGTGCAGCCAGCGGCGCGGGGTGATGCCGTTGGTCTTGTTGTTGAACTTGCCGGGCCACAGGGCGGCGTAGTCCGGGAAGAGCACCTTCTTGACCAGCTCGGAGTGGAGCCGCGACACGCCGTTGACGGAATGCGAGCCCACCACGGCCAGGTTGGCCATGCGCACCTGCTTGCCGCCGGACTCCTCGATGAGCGACAGCCGGCGCAGGGTGGCCTCGTCGGGCTTGGAGGTCAGGCGAATCTGGTCGAGGAAGCGCCGGTTGATCTCGTAGATGATCTGGAGGTGGCGCGGCAGCACCTTGCCCAGGAGGTCCACGGGCCACATCTCCAGGGATTCGGGCATGAGCGTGTGGTTGGTGAAGGCCAGGGTGCGGGTGGTGATGTTCCAGGCCCGGTCCCAGGGCACGCGGCGTTCGTCCACGAGGATGCGCATGAGTTCGGCCACGGCCAGGGCCGGGTGGGTGTCGTTGAGCTGGATGGCCGTGTATTCGGGCAGTTCCTCGATGTTGCGGTTCTGCTTGAGGAAGCGGCGGGTGATGTCCCGAAGGGCGCAGAAGACCAGGAAGTATTCCTGGACCAGGCGCAGCTCGCGGCCGAAGGAGATGGACTCGCTGGGGTAGAGGACCTTGGAGATCAGCTCCGAGTAGACCTTCTGGTGGATGGCCTTGATGTAGTCGCCCTGGTCGAAGATCTTCATGTCGAAGCTGTCGGTGGAGCGGGCGGCGAAAAGGCGCAGGTAATTGACCGTCTTGTCGCCGTAGCCCACGATGGGCACGTCGTAGGGCACGCCGAGCAGATCCTGCCAGTCCACCCACAGGGGGAGGTAGCCGCCGTCGGGACCCTTGTGGTCCTCGATGCGGCCGTAGATGGGCACGATGACGGACTGGTCGCGGCGTTCGAGCTGCAGGGGCATGCCTTCGGCCATCCAGTAGTCGGGCCGCTCCACCTGTCGGTCGTTCTCGATGCCTTGCTTGAACAGGCCGAATTCGTAGTGGATGCCGTAGCCGCAGCCCGGCAGGTCCAGGGTGGCCAGGGAATCGAGGAAACAGGCGGCCAGGCGGCCGAGCCCGCCGTTGCCGAGGGCCGGGTCGCGCTCGAACTCCCGTATCTCCTCCAGCTCGAAGCCCCACTGGCGCAAGAGCTCGCCGCACGCGCCGCCGATGCGCATGTTGTCGACATTGTTCCCCAGGCACCGGCCGAGCAGGTATTCGATGGACAGGTAGTACATGCGCTTGGCCCGGGCGTCGCGGTAGCGCTGGCGGGTTTCGAGCATCTTGTCCACGAGCCGGTCGCGCAGCGTCATGGACAGGGCCTCGGCCACGTCGCGGTTTCCGGCCTCGGCGCAGGGCTTGCCCAGGGAGTGCGTGATGTGGTTGCGGATGGAGCAGGAGAGCGAATCGGCGTCCAGCGTTTCGAGCGGGCAGTGCGCGACGGGCATGGTGGGGACCTCCTCGGAATGAGCCTCGGGGCAAGGGGATGCTGCTTCGTAGCAAATGGGGCGCGGCATTGTCCAACGGCCCGCCTAAAGGAGTCACCTTTGGCGGCCGATAGGTGACGAGGAAGTAAAATTTTGCCCAAGGAGGCCAGCCATGGATGCGATAGACGGATCGGGAAGCGGCACGCTCAAGGGCGCGTTCGCGCAGCAGAAACTCGGAGCCCAGGTGGTCACGGACACCCTGACCCGACTCAATACCGACCAGACCACCGGCCGGGTGGACCAGGACTTCGACTTCCAGACGAAAGTGCTCTCCGCCGCCAAAGGGCTCGGCGGGAACGTGGACGTCAAGGCGTAGTCCTACTCCACGACACTGTCCGCCCATCGCCCGGGAGCGACCGGAACTCCGACCGCTCCTGGGCCCCTGCCTTGATTTCAGCCCGCAATCGGCGCAAGCTGGCTCATGGCGACCATCCTCCACCTCGACATGGACGCGTTCTTCGCCTCCGTCGAGCAGCACGACGACCCGACGCTGGCGGGCAAGCCCGTCATCATCGGCAACCACCTGCGCGGGGTCGTCTCGGCCGCCTCCTACGAAGCCCGCGTCTTCGGCGTGCGCTCGGCCATGCCCGTGGTCGAGGCCAAACGCCGCTGCCCCCACGGCGTCTTCCTGCCCGGCAACCGCCGCCGCTACAGCGAAGTCTCCCGCATCGTCATGGCCACCCTCGAACGCATCTCCCCCTTGGTCGAACCCGCCTCCATCGACGAGGCCTACGTGGACATCACCGGCACCGAAACCCTCTTCGGGCCGCCCGAAACCCTGGGCCGCGCCGTCAAGGCCATGATCCGCCAGGAAACCGGCCTCGCCTGCTCCGTCGGCATCGCGCCGGTCAAATTCATCGCCAAGATCGCCTCGGACTACGACAAGCCCGACGGCCTCACCGTGGTCGCGCCCGACCAGGTGGCCCTGTTCCTGGCCGACCTGCCCGTGGAGAAAATCCCCGGCGTCGGCAAACGCGCCCAGGAAACCCTCGCCCGCCTGGGCGTGCGCCTCGTGCGCGACGTCCTGGCCTACCCGCCCGACTTCTGGCAGCGACACTGCGGCAAATGGGGCCTCGACCTCTACGCCCGCGCCAACGGCCGCGGCAGCGACATCGTCAGCCCCAGCCGGGAAGCCAAATCCGTCTCCGCCGAAAACACCTTCGACGTCGATACCGCCGACCGTGAGCGCCTCTCGACCTGGCTCCTGCTCCAGGCCGAACGCGTCGGCCGCGAACTGCGCCAGGAAAACCTCCGCGGCCGCACCGTCACCCTCAAACTCAAATTCAACGACTTCCGGCAAATCACCCGCAGCCGCACCCTCCCCGAACCCACCGACGGCGACGCCGCCATCTTCCAAGCCGCCAAGACCCTCCTCGACGCCGAACCGCTGCCCAAATCCGTGCGCCTCATCGGCCTCGGCGTCTCCAACTTCGGCCGCCAGGAACGACAACTCGAACTCTTCGCATCCCCCGCCCAAACCCAAACCGCCCGCGACGGCAAAATCGACGCCGCCCTGGACGCCATCCGCGGCAAATTCGGCCGCGAAGCCATCGTGCGCGGACGGTTGTTCGATTTCAGGAAGAAGGAAGGGTGAAGAGGGAGAGATGGGGAGAAGAGGGAAGATGCCTCCGGCGGCCAGGAGGGGATGATCCCCTCCTGGACCTCCCCGACGGGGTCGGGTGGGAAGGCGGTCGGGAACGGCGGGCGGCGAGGCGTCGGTCGTTGTGGTCGGGAAAATGGGGCGGACGACGCAGGCCGCAAAGCCGGCCAGCACCGTCCGCCCCATTTTCC
>JAEWCY010000247.1 GCA_023390395.1 Pseudomonadota bacterium
CTCGCGCACCGCTGGCGCGGCCCGGCCGGCGAGGGCGCGCCGGGCCGTCTCCAGGGCCTCGGCCGGGCGGAAGGTGCGGGAGAGGTGAGCGGCCAGGTTGTAGGCCGTTTCGGCGTCGTCGGGGTCCAGGGCGTGGGCGCGACGCAGGACCTCTTCGGCCCGGTCGTCGCCGGCGGCGGCGTAGGCGTCGCCCAGGTGGCGCAGGGCCACGGCGTCTTCCGGGGCCAGGGCCACGGCCCGCCCGGCCGCGTCCACGGCCCGGACGGCGTCCCCCGTCCCCAGGCAGGCCCCGGAAAGGTTGGCCCAGGCGGCGGCGTCCTCGCCAAGGGCCAGGGCGCGCTCGTAGCAAGCCGCGGCCTGGCTGAAATCGCCGAGGCTTCGCAGCGCGCCGCCCAGGTTGACCAGCGCCCCCCGGTCGTTGGGGTCCCGGTCCAGGGCATGGCCGTAGGCGGCCACGGCTTCCCCGGCCCGCCCGTCGGCGGCCAGGGCGTCGCCGTGGAGGCGGTGCAAGCGGGCGTTTCCCGGGTCGCGGGTCAGGCCGTCGGCCAGGAGTCCGGCCGCCTCGCGGGCGCGTCCCTCTTCCATGAGCAGCAGGCCGAGGTTGGCCCGGGTGTCGGCGTCGCCCGGGGCCAGGGCCAGGGCGGCCCGAAAGGCCGTCTCGGCCTGCCGCGGTTCCCCGGCCGCGTGCAGGGCCACGCCCAATGCGGCCGGCGTGGCCGGGTCGCCCGGGCAAAGGGGCAGGGCTTTCTCCAGGCAGGCCACGGCCGCCCGGGCCGAGCCGGCCGCGAGGTGCAGCTCCCCGGCGGTCGTCCAGGCCGCGCCAAGCTCCGGAGCGGTCGCGGCGGCCCGCTCGGCCAGGGCCAGGGCCAGATCGGCCCGGCCCTCGCCCAGGCGCTTGCCGGCCTGTTCCAGCAGGAGCGAGGCTTGCCGGAGGCGGGAAGCCGGCATGACGGACCTACAGCATCCGGCCGAGCACCAGCCCGGCGAAAAGCGCGGCGAAGCCGACCACGGTCTGGAAGCCCACGTTGGCCAGGGCGGCCAGGTAGCGGCCGTCTTCCATGTAGCCGCCGCTTTCGAAGATGAAGGTGGAGAAGGTGGTGAACGCGCCCATGAAGCCCGTCAGCGCGATGGCCCGGGTCTCGGCGCGGATGAGCATGCGCCCCTCGCCCATCTCCCAGATGAGGCCGAACAGGAAGCAGCCGAGAATGTTGACCACGGCCGTGCCCCAGGGAAAATTGCGGCCGACGTGGTCGTAGACGAAGCCCGAGAGCCAGTAGCGGGCCAGGGTGCCGGCCGCGCCGGCCAGGGACATGATGGCGAGTTTCTGGAGCATCGCGCCTCTCCCGAGGCGACGGCCACGCCGCCGCGTCGTGGTTGCGCCAGGCTGGCCCTGGCGTCGTCGGCGGCGTCGGGCGGGAAAACCGGCATGTTTTTGTCGAGGATTCCATAGCGCATGGGGCGATTGGGGTAAAGCGGATGGTTGACTTGGAGAAACCTCTCATTATGGTATGAAATTGTTCGGCGGTTCGAAAAAAAGGGACGGCCCCTTTCCACGAACCGGGATGCGGCATACACTGGATTCGCGCCGCCGGCGGCAAGCCGGGGCACGCGCACGGAGGTACGGCACATGTGGGAATACACCGACAAGGTCAGGGATCATTTTCTGCATCCCCGCAACGTGGGCGAGCTTGAAAACGCCAACGCCGTGGGCGAGGTGGGGTCGCTGGCCTGCGGCGACGCGCTCAAGCTCTTTCTGAAGATCAACGACGCCGGCGTCATCGAGGACGCCACCTTCCAGACCTTCGGCTGCGCTTCGGCCATCGCCTCGAGCTCCGTGCTCACGGAGCTGCTCAAGGGCAAGACCGTCGAGGAGGCGAGAAAGCTCACCAACAAGGACATCGCCGACTACCTGGGCGGGCTGCCCAAGGAGAAGATGCACTGCTCGGTCATGGGGCAGGAGGCCCTGGAGGCCGCCCTGGCCGATTACCTGGGCGAAAAGGCCCCCCAGCACGAGCCCGAGGGCGAACTGGTGTGCAAATGCTTCGGCGTCTACGACGGCCAGATCCGCCGGGCCGTGCGGGAAAACGGCCTGCGCACCGTGGAGGAGATCACGGACTTCACCAAGGCCGGCGGCGGCTGCGGCGACTGCCTGGAAAAGCTCAAGGCCATCCTCGACGACGAACTCGGCCGGCCCGCGCCCGCGCCCGCCGCCTCCGAGGCCGCCCCGGCCAAGGGGCTCACCAACCTCGAACGCATGCGCCGGGTGGCCCAGGTCATGGACGAGGAGATCCGCCCCAACCTCAAAAAGGACGGCGGCGACATCGAACTGGTGGACATCGACGGCAAGACGGTGCTCGTGGCTCTGCGCGGGGCCTGCAAGGGCTGCCCGGTCAGCAACGTGACCCTCACCGATTTCGTGCAGAAGCGCCTGCAGGAGCTGGTGGAACCCGACATCACGGTCAGGGAGGCGGGCAAATGAATCCGGTCTATCTCGACAACAACGCCACCACCATGGTGGCCCCGGAAGTCGTCGAGGCCATGCTGCCCTACCTCGGCCACTGGTACGGCAACCCGTCGAGCATGCATTCCTTCGGCGGCCACGTGGGCGCCAAGCTCAAGGAGGCCCGGGCCGACGTGGCCGCGGTCCTCGGCTGCAAGCCCGAGGAGGTCATCTTCACCTCCTGCGGCTCGGAGTCCGACAACACGGCCATTTTGAGCGCCCTGGCCGCCAACCCGGAAAAACGCCACCTGATCACCACCCGGGTGGAGCACCCGGCCGTGCTGAGCCTGGCCAAGCACCTGGAAGAGAAGGACTACGAGGTCACCTACCTGGGCGTGGACGAGAAGGGCCGGCTCGACCTCGACGAACTGGCCCGCTCCATCCGCAAGGACACGGCCATCGTGTCGGTCATGTACGCCAACAACGAGACCGGGACGATCTTCCCCGTCCCGGAGATCGCCGCCCTTTGCAAGGCGCGCGGCGTGCTCTTCCACACCGACGCGGTCCAGGCCGTGGGCAAGGTGGACATCGACCTGGCCAAGCTTCCCGTGGACATGCTGGCCCTTTCCGGCCACAAGCTCCACGCGCCCAAGGGCGTGGGCGTGCTCTACGTGCGCCAGGGAACGCCTTTTCGGCCGTTTCTCATCGGCGGCCACCAGGAGCGCGGTCGTCGGGCCGGCACGGAGAATACCGCTGGCATCATCGCCCTGGCCGCGGCCATGAAGCTCGCCAAGGAGAACATCGCGGCGGAAAACACCCGCGTGAAGGCCCTGCGCGACCGCCTGGAGGCCGGCATCCTGGGAAGCGTCCCGGACGCCATCGTCAACGGCGACATTGACAATCGGCTGCCCAACACATCGAGCATCGCGTTTAAATACGTCGAAGGCGAAGCCATCCTGCTCATGCTCGACCAGTTCGGCATCTGCGCCAGCTCCGGCTCGGCCTGCACCTCCGGCAGCCTGGAGCCCTCCCACGTGCTGCGGGCCATGGGCGTGCCCTTCACCTTCGCCCACGGCTCCATCCGCTTCAGCCTGTCGCGCTACACCTCCGAGGCCGATGTGGACCTCGTGCTCGAGACGCTGCCCGGCGTCATCAGCACCCTGCGGCGCATGTCGCCTTTCCGCGAGGATTCGCCGCCCAAGGCGAATTGCACCTGTTAGGGGAATAGCGGGGGAAGAAGATGCCTCCGGCGGCCGGGGGGGATGATCCCCCCCGGTCCCCCCCGACGGGGCGGATGGGGAGGCGTGTGGGGACGGTAGGTGGCGGGGCGTCGGTCGTTGTGGTCGCGAAAATGGGCCGGGCGACGCAGGCCGCAAAGCCGGCCAGCAC
>JAEWCY010000250.1 GCA_023390395.1 Pseudomonadota bacterium
GTCCCGGCTCCTTATGGAGCCGGCCGGGCCGCGTCTTTTTTCCCGCACGGCCGGGGCCAGGGGCACGTTTGGGTAACGCATTGACTGCCCGGGGGATCGAGGGCACGCCATGAAAACGGGCCTGCCTTTCCCGGCCCGGAAGCGAGGAAGCGCCATGACACGTCGCCTGCCGTCCGGACTGTTTGCCGTCCTGCTGCTCCTGTCCGTCCTTTGGCCGCCAGCCGCGCCGGCTCGGGCGGACGACGCGGACCTCGCCCGCCGCGTGGGCGCGGTGGTTTCCCGGGCCGTGGCCGAGGGCCGCATCGCCGGGGCCGTGGTGGTGGTCGGCCGCGACGGCCGCATCCTCTGCCGCCAGGCCTTCGGCTACGCCGACCGGGAAAAGGGCGAGCCCATGCGTGTGGACGCCGTCCTGCGCCTGGCCTCCATGACCAAGCCGCTGGTCAGCGCCGCCGCCCTGGCCCTGGCCGACGCCGGGGCGCTTTCCCTGGACGATCCCGTGACGCGCTGGCTGCCCGGGTTTGCCCCGACGCTCCCCGACAAAACGCCGGCGACCGTCACCGTGCGGCAGCTTTTGACCCACACCGCCGGGCTCTCCTATGGCTTTTCCGAACCCCCGGACGGGCCGCTGCATCGGGCCGGGGTGTCCGACGGGCTGGACCGTCCGGGCATCGGCCTGGACGAGAACCTGCGCCGGCTGGCCACCGTGCCGCTGGCCTTCGCGCCGGGAAGCTCCTGGCGCTATTCGCTGGCCATCGACGTGCTCGGCGCGGTGGTGGAAAAGGCCGCCGGCGCGCCCCTGCCCGAGGCCGTGGCCCGGCTCGTGACCCGGCCGCTGGGCATGGGCGACACCACGTTCACCGTCGTCGACCCCGGCCGGCTGGCCGCGCCCTATCTGCACGGCCAGGGGGCGCTGCGGCCCATGACCGACCCGGACGCGCTGCCGACCAGCGCCTCGGCCATCCTCTTTTCGCCCTCCCGGGCCACGGACCGGCAAGCCTTTCCCTCGGGCGGGGCGGGCATGGCCGGCACGGCCGACGACTACTTCACGTTCCTGGAGGCCGTGCGCCGCGACGGCGGCGGCATCCTGCGCCCGGAAACCGCCCGGGCCATGACCTCGGACCAGCTCGGCGGCCTGCCCCCGGACCTGGTGGACAAGGGCCGGACCTTCGGCTTCGGCGGGGCGGTGGTGGTCGATCCGGACAGGGCCGGCTTCCCGGGCGCGGCCGGGACCTGGAACTGGGGCGGCGTCTACGGCACGCACTTCTTCATGGACCGCGCCTCGGGCCTGTCCGTGGTGGTGCTGACCAACACCACGCCCGACGGCCTGTCCGGGGAGTTGCCGGCGGCCGTGGCCCGGGCCGTGTACGATAAGTAGGAAAGGGGAGGGCGGCAGGAGGCGCCTGCCGCCTTGCGGTCAGGACCGGCCCTGGCCCCGCTCCATGGCGGCCAGCAGCCAGTTGGCCCCGGGCGTGGCGTCGTCGCGGTCGAAGGTCCAGCGCTCGAAACGGTCGACGTTGTGGGGCGCGTTCATTTCGTGGATGAGGGCCTCGTAGTCCACCACCACCACGGTATGGCCGTTTTCCTGGCGTTTTTCGGCGATGCGCGCCTCGACCAGCAGGATGTCGGGCTCTGGCGGCGGCGAGCCGGTCAGCCGGCCGCGCAGTTCGTCCAGGAGCGCCGGCGTGACGAAGCCGGCCAGGTCGTCGAAGTCGCGCTTGGCCATGGAGAAGCGGATGCGCGGGTAGGCCAGCTTGGCCCCGGCCAGGAATTCCGCGTCCGAGCCCGGGGCCGCCGGCGGCGAGGCCGTGCCGGGTCCGGGCGCGGCCTCGCCGGCCGGCTTGGACTGGAGGTAGGACCACATGGCCGCGGCGTTGGAATACATGTCGGGCTTGGGGCGCGGTTCCTGGGGGCGGGCCGGGTCGTCGTCCCGGCCGTTGGGCCCGGAGTCACGGTCGTAGGGGCCGGCCGGGCCGGCGTCGCCGCTTTTGCCCGGACGCTGCCGGCCGAGGACCAGACGCAGCACCAGGAAGATGGCGAGGCCAAGCACGACCAGGTCGAGGACGCGCGGGCCGGTGAACTCATCGCCACGCAGCAGGCTGCCGAGCAGGCCGCCGGTGAGCGGGTCGGCCCGGGCCGGCAGGGGGCACAGCCAGGCGGCCGCCCCGACGGCCGAGGCCAGGAAAGAGCGGGCCGCACCGGCTCTGGCGGCGCTGGAATATCTTTTCATAGCCCCAGGATGTGTCAAAGCCCGGCCGGCAAGTCAATGCGTGAGGTTTGACGAAGTGTAAAAATTCTTGACATTGCCTGTCGGGTAAGGTTGTGATTTTTTGCGCAAAGACGCCCCCTTGCGCTTTCGCCGCGTTGGCAGGGCTTTTGCTTGGCTGTCGTGTCGCTGGGTAAAGTCTCAAGGCCGCCGGCCGCGAAATGCGGCGGCGCCGACAACCGTTTGGCATGCCGCGCGGGGGCATGTCCGGGACCCGTGAGGGCGGGCAGGGGGGCGTATGAGCGTGCGGAACAAACTGTATGTGTTGCTCGGCGTGTGCGTGCTGGGGTTCGTCTGTTCCTTCGCCGCCGACCGGATCGGCGCGCGCTACGAGCAGCACTACCGCGACATCGAGGGGTTGGCCGCCAACGCCTACCTGGAACTGCTCCAGGCCCGCCGCGAAGAGAAGAACTTCCTCATGCGCATGGATCCGGCCTATGTGGAGCCGGCCCTGCGCCATGCCGACAAGGTCCGCGAGGACGTCGGCCGGCTGGCCGCCCTGGACGGGGCCATGGCCGGCGAGGCCAGGGAGGCCCTGGCCGAACTGTCCGTGTACCGCAAGGGCTTCGAGGACCTGGTCGCCAACGAACGCGTCAAGGGCTTCAACGAGAACGAAGGCCTCATGCGCGACTTCGTGCAGGCGGCCCGGGACCTGGACGAGAAGTTCAAGCCCGTGGCCGACAAGGATTTCCAGATCGTCCTGCTCACCATCAGGCGACACGAGAAGAACTGGCAACTGCGCGACGAGGCTTCCTACGTGGAGAAGGTGGACGCCTCGGTGGCCCAACTGCTCGCCATGGTGGCCGAGAGCCCGGAGATCCCGGAGGCCCAGCGCAAGGGCTGCGCGGCGGTGATCGAGGCCTACCGGCGCAGCTTCAAGGCCTACGTGGCGGCCGCGGCCAAGGGCAAGAAGATCGGCGAGGCCATGGTGACGAGCGGGCGCGACCTCATGCCGCGCTTCGAGAAGATCGGCTCCTTCTACGCCGCCCGGCGGGCCGAGGCGCAGGCCACGGTGGACATGGCGCAACTGGCCGTGCAGGCCGGACTCGGCCTGGCCGTGCTCCTGGTGATCCTCTGGATCGTCCGGGGACTCAACCGGTCCCTGGCCGCCCTGGGCGGCTATTCCAGGCAGGTGGCCTCGGGCGACCTGGACGCCCGGCCCTCGGGCCGGTTCGAGGCTGAGTTCGCCGCGCTTCGCGACGACATCACGGCCATGGTCGCCAACCTCCGGGAGAACATGCGGCAGGTGGCCGAGAAGCAGGCCGAGGCCGCGCGCCAGGCCAGGGCCGCCGAGGAAGCCATGCACGCCACCATGCGCAAGGAGGAGGAGCTGGCCGCCACGCTTTCGCGCATGCAGGTCGTGGCCGACCAGGCGGCGGACATCTCCCGGCGGCTGTCCGGCGCGGCCCGGGAGCTCTCGACCCAGACCGAGCAGTCCGCCTCGGGCGTGGAACTCCAGCGCCGCCGCGTGGACGAGACGGCCACGGCCATCGGCCAGATGAACGCCACCATCCTGGAGATCGCCGCCAACGCCGGCGCGGCTGCCGAAAACGCCGGCCGGACCCGCGACACCGCCGTCACCGGCGCGGACGTGGTCAAGCAGGCCGGCGCGTCCATGGGCCGGGTCAACGGCATCGCCGTCAGGCTCAAGTCCGACATGTCGAGCCTCGGCCAGGAGGCCCAGTCCATCGGCCAGGTCGTCGGCGTGATCAACGACATCGCGGACCAGACCAACCTGCTGGCGCTCAATGCCGCCATCGAGGCGGCCAGGGCCGGCGAGGCCGGCCGGGGATTCGCCGTGGTGGCCGACGAGGTCAGAAAGCTGGCCGAAAAGACCATGGTGGCCACCAAGGAAGTGGAATCGCGCATCCGGGCCATCCAGGACGCCGCCGGCGGCAACATCCGGGGCATGGACCAGGCCGTGGCCGCCGTGGCCGAGGCCAACGCCCTGGCCGAGCGCTCGGGGGAGGCCATCCTGTCCATCGTCGGCCACGCCGACGAAACCAGCGGCCAGGTCCAGTCCATCGCTGCCTCGGCCGAGGAGCAGTCCGCCGCCTCGGAGCAGATCAGCCGGGCCATCACCGAAATCAACCAGGTGGCCGACGACAACGTGGCCGGCGTGGAGGCCACCTCCCGGGCCGCCCGCGCCCTGGCCGCCATGGCCGAGGAGCTCAAGGAGCTCATCGGTCGGCTGCGCGGCGACGAGGACGAAGCGCCCCGGGCCCTGGCCGCGTAGGGCGGGGACGGCCCCGGGCGAGGAAATTATTCTCCTGACGGGGCGGCCGGGCGTTGCCACGGCCGCCCCGCCCCGGTAAGAGGCTGTTGCGTCCGCGGGAGCCGATCCGCCGCCCGGCGCGGCTTTTCCCAACCGCCTCCCCGGCGATGCGCCGCCTATGACCGTGGTGAAAAAATATTTCGGCTCCGCCGTCCTGGCCAGGCTCGGGCTCCGCGCCCGGGTCTACCTCCTGCTCGGCGGGCTGCTCCTCGTCAACATGGCCGGGCCGGTCATCATGGTCTGGTACGCGGCCATGGCCCGCGACCTCTACACGGCCACGGCCGACAAGGACCTGGCCGCCCTGACCGCCGCCCACGAGCTGGAAAACGCCCTGCTCAACCAGAAGGGCTACGCCACCTACTACTACCTGAGCCAGGACCAGACCTGGCTGGTCAAGCTCGACGAGAGCCGCCGCGCCTTCCTGCTCTGGCTCGAGCGCATGCGCCAGCAGGTGGACGCGCCCGAGGCCGTGGCGCTGCTTGACGGCATCGAGGCGGCCTACAAGGAATACGCCGCGGCCAAGGACAACGTGATAAGCCTCTACCAGCAGGGGCGGGTGGAAGCGGCCAAGGGCCAGCACTGGGCCGTGCGCGAGGATTTCGACGGCCTGCGCGACCTGTGCGACCGCTTCAAGGAGTTCTTCCGGGCCCGCATGCGCGAGACCGGCGAGGTCTACATCGAGCGCACGGACATGGTCATGGGCGTGGCCGTGGTCGGCGTGGTGATAAACGCCACCCTGGGCTTTTTTCTGGCCTATGTGCTGGTGGGCCAGATCCTCGACCCCTTGCGCCGCCTGGCCCGGGGCGGCGGCGCGAGGGGCAGGGAGGCCCTGGCCGGGTTCTCCGACGAGGTCAAGGCCATCGGCCAGAAGTTCAGCGACCTGGAGAAGGACGTGGACCAGGCCCACCTGGACCTGGAGCAAAGCCGCGGCCACCTCATGCAGTCCGAGAAGCTGGCCATGGCCGGCCGCCTGGCCGCCGGCGTGGCCCACACCATCCGCAACCCCCTGACCTCGGTCAAGATGCGCCTTTTCTCCCTGGAGCGCGGCCTCAAGCTCGATCCCACCCAGAAGGAGGATTTCGAGGTCATCGCCGAGGAGATCGGCCACATCGACACCATCGTGCGCAATTTCCTGGAGTTCGCCCGGCCGCCCAAGCTCACGGCCCAGCCCGTGAGCCTGTCCGCTGTGGTGGACACCACGCTCACTTTGCTCAAGCACCGCCTGGAGTCCTACAATGTGGAGGTGTCCGTGGAGCGGGCCAGGGTGCTGCCGGAAATAAACGCCGACCCGGACCAGCTCAAGGAGGCCCTGGTCAACCTGGTGCTCAACGCCTGCGAGGCCATGGTCGAAGGCGGGAGCCTCACGCTTCGCGAGGAGGCGGGCGTGCTCGAGCCCTACGGCCGCATCGTGGCCCTGCGGGTGACGGACAGCGGGCCGGGGGTCGATCCGGCCCTTTTCGACAGCATCTTCCAGCCGTTTTTCACCACCAAGGGCGAGGGCTCGGGCCTGGGCCTGCCCATCGTCAAGCGCATCGTCGAGGAGCACGGCGGCTGGATCACCATCCAGTCCCCGCCGTCGGGCGGGGCGGTCTTCACCATGGTTTTTCCGTGCGCCGGGGAGCGGGGATGGCACAGATCCTGATCGTCGACGACGACCACCAGTTGCGCATGAGCTTCGAGCGGCTGCTGTCCGCCGAGGGCCACGACGTGCGCGCCGCCTCCTCGGGCGAGGCCGGCATCGACGCCGTGCGCGAGGCCATTCCCGACCTTGTGGTCATGGACGTGCGCATGCCCGGCATCTCGGGCCTGGAGGCCTACGCCGCCATGCGCGAGATCGAGCCGCGCCTGCCCGTCATCATCATGACCGCCTACGGCACCACGGACATCGCCATCGAGGCCACCAAAATGGGGGCCTACGACTACATCCTCAAGCCCTTCGACATCCCCCAGGTCCTGCGCCTGATCGACAAGGCCGTGACCGCCGGCCGGTCCATGCGCGCCCGGGTGGCCGTGGGCGAGGAGGGCGCGGCGGCGGCCGAGGCCATCGTCGGCAAGAGTCCGGCCATGCAGGAGCTCTACAAGGCCATCGGCCGGGTCGCCCCCACCGACGCCACCGTGCTCGTGCGCGGCGAATCCGGCACCGGCAAGGAACTCGTGGCCCGGGCCGTGTACCAGCATTCCCAGCGGGCCGCCAAACCCTATCTGGTCATCAACTGCGTGGCCATTCCCGAGGCCCTGCTCGAATCCGAGCTCTTCGGCTACGAGAAGGGGGCGTTTACCGGCGCGGCCGGCCGCAAGGTGGGCAAGATCGAGCAGGCCAACCGGGGCACGGTCTTTCTCGACGAGATCGGCGACATGCCGCTGTCCATCCAGGCCAAGCTCCTGCGCCTGCTCCAGGAGCAAAACGTCGAGCGCCTGGGCGGGCGGCAGGTCATTCCGGTGGACGTGCGCATCATCGCCGCCACCAACCGCGACCTGGAAGAGGCCGTGCGCCAGGGGCAGTTCCGCGAGGACCTCTACTACCGCCTGAAGGTGGTCACGCTCTCCCTGCCGCCGCTGCGCGAACGGCCGAGCGACATTGCGCTGCTCGTGCGCTACTTCCTCGACCGCTTCTCCCGGGACATGGGCCAGCCCGACCCCGGCGCGTCCGAGGCGGCCATGGAGTTCCTGACGGCCCAGCCCTGGCCGGGCAACGTCCGGGAACTCGCCAACACGGTCAAAAAGGCGCTCATCTTCAACCTTGGCGCGCCGCTCGGCCTCGACGAGGTGAAAAAGGCCCTGGGCGAGCCCCTGCAGCGCGAGACCGACCCCGGCGACGACCCGGCCGAGAGCCTGTCGCGGCTCATCCGCCGCGAGCTGGCCTCGGGCCGGGAGAGCGTGTTCGAGGACCTCATGGACCGCTTCGGCCAGCAGGTCATCCGCGAGGCACTGACCGTCACCGGCGGCAACCGTACCCAGGCCGCCCGCCTGCTCGGACTCTCGCGGCCCACGCTTCTGGCCAAGATCGAGAAATACGGCCTGCGCATCGAATCCCGCGTGCGCCAGGTCGATTGATTCCCGTCCCTGCCGTTCCCCTTTTTACGCCCTGTAAAAAATCCTGACATGCCCCGGGCCGGGGAAGTGTCGGGTTTTCTTTCAAGTTCACATTTTCCCATGCAATGTCGCCACGTTGTCCGGCGGGACTCGGTCCGCATTCCTGGCACGGGAGTTGCGATGGCCAGGGCAAACCTTGTCAGGAGACCGTGGTGGATCGTCCAAGGGCAACGCTGGTCATCGCCGAGAGAAACGCCAACATCCGGGAGCTGTTGCGCCGGGAATTCGGCCGCGAGGGCTACGCCGTGCTGACGGCGGGCTCCGGCGCCGAAGTCCTGTCGCACCTGTCCCTGGCGGAGAAGGTGGACATCCTCGTGCTCGATGCCGAGATGGGCGGTCCCGACGGCTCGGCCCTTGTGCCGCAACTGGAGCGGTCGTTTCCCCAGGTGCCCGTGGTGCTGCACGGCTTCGCCGGCTTCGAGTCCGGCCAGGGCGGCGTGGCCCGGGTGGAAAAGGACGGGGATTTCGAGCGGCTCAAACGCACGGTGCGCCAGGTGTTGCGGCCGGGTGAGGCCAACGGCTGACGGGACAGGGGCGGCAAGGGGATTGCGGTAATTGCGTCGCGGATTTTTCCATGGCGCGGCGGAGTCCGCGCGGGGCGGCACTCACAAAACGGAGGAAGTGAAAATGGGGTTCTGTAGGGACGTGTTCGAATTCATGAAAGCATCGACAAGGGCCCATGCCCAGTGGGACTACGAAGTTTCCATGTCCATTTTGCAAAACAGGAAGAAGCTGCTGGTCCTGGCGTTGCTTTGCCTGCCCATCATCGCGGTCTCCTCCGTCGAGGCCGCCGACTTCCTGGGAGGCAAGACCGCCTACGGTCCCTCGCATTACACGACGCTCATCTTCATCGCCTCCATCTTCATCGGCATGGCCGCCGGCCTCATCACGGGCTGCATCGGCGCCGCCGGCGGGTACATCATCACTCCGGCGCTGATGGCCGCCGGCGTCAAAGGCATCCTGGCCGTGGGCACGGACCTGTTCCACATCTTCGCCAAGGCCATCATGGGCACGGCCGTGCACAAGAAGATGGGCAACGTGTCGGTGAAGCTGGCCATAGCCTTCATGTGCGGCTCGGGCATCGGCACCTTCATCGGCGGCGCCGTCAACCACTTCTTCTACGACTACAACCCGCTTTTGAGCGACATGTTCATCAGCGTCATCTATGCGGTACTGCTGGGCTTTCTGGGTTTCTACTCCCTGTATGACTACTTCAAGCTGACCCGGTCCAAGGCCGTTGTGGACTCCCACGGCGGCGGAGCCGGCGGCATGACCAACCTGGCCGTCAAGATGCAGGGCATGAAGATTCCGCCCATGATCACCTTCGACGAGGACTTCGTTCCGGGCGGCAAGCAGATCTCCGGCCTGGTCGTGGCCTTCGGCGGCCTGTTCGTCGGCATCCTGGCTGCGGTCATGGGCGTGGGCGGCGGCTTCGTCACCTTCCCCATGTTCGTGTACATCTTCGGCGTGTCCTCCATGACCACGGTCGGCACGGACATCCTGCAGATCATCTTCACCGCCGGCCTCGGCGCCATCGGCCAGTACGTCATTTACGGCTACGTCTTCTACACCCTGGCCATGGGCATGCTGCTCGGCTCGCTGCTCGGCATCCAGATCGGCGCGCTGACCACCAAGGTCGTCAAGGGCGTCAACATCCGCGGCTTTTACGCGCTGTCCATCGTGGCCGGCTTTTTCAACCGCGCCGCCACGCTGCCCAAGAAGCTGGTGGAGATGGGCTATCTCGATCTCCCGGCCGGCTTGGTCAACAACATCGAATTCGTCGGCAACGTCATCTTCTGGCTGACGGTCGGATTGTTCGGCGCTTGGATCTTCGGGAAGTTCTTCGCCAACATCGGTTCGCTGCGCCAGGAGGGGTAACACTATGTTGATTCAAAACAAAAGCGCCTTCTCGAAGGGCCTGCTCATCATGGGAGCCTTCGTCGTCGTCTTGTGCGTGATCTTCTCCGACATTTTCCCTTCCTCCAATGGGAAGAAGGCCAACGGACTGGATTTCGCCGACGATCTGTTCAACAGCCTGTCCAAGGGATCCTCCTTCTTCATCCCTGAACTGCAGAAGAGCGCCGCCAAGTTCGGCAATTCGGCGCTCGACTTCACCGTGCAGCTCAAGACGCCGGAAATGGCCGCCAAGAGCGTGGCCGTCCTGACCAAGGCCGGCATGACCGCCTCGAACAAGGGGGGGGACGTTACGATCTCCGGGAACTTGCAGGCACTAGCCGACAAGGTCCTTGCCGCATCGGATATGATGTATAACAATAACAACAAGGCCGTGGAAGAAATATACGGCATGGACGGTAAGGAAGTTCTTCAGGCCTACTGGAATGTCCTTGCTCCGTCCGTTCTCGCGCTGCAGAAGAAGCTCAAGGTCCAGGAGTCGAAGTATATCGACCAGATCAATCGCAAGGCCATCGAGCCCGCGTACAACTACTTTGGGGTTGCTGCGGACAACATCATGGACAAGATCGGGCTTTCCACCGGCCTGCTCATTTTCTACGTCATCTATACCGTATGGTACGGCTACGCCATTATCCTCATGCTGGAAGGCTTTGGCCTGACCATGAAGAAGGCCAAGATCAAGAAGGAAGTCTAGCCGGCGGTCCGCCGCCAAAAGCGAAGCCCCGGTCCTCTCGAGGATCGGGGCTTTTCTCGTGAGTTCGCCCGGCGAACCCGGAAGGATGCCTGGCGTGCGCTTCGGAGACACGGCGGACTGGAGCGACCGGTGAACGGCCCGTCGCGGCAGCAACTCCTATGGCTATCGCCTGGTGAAAGCGTTGCGCTTTTCGCGCTATTCGATGAGCCCGAGGTTTTTGAGCAGGTGCAGCAGCATGTGCTTGTCGATGGGCTTGGGCACATAGGATGTGGCCCCGCCCTTGTAGTAGGCTTCCACCACGTTCTTGGGGTCGTCCAGGGCGGTGGTCATGATGACCTTGGCCTCGTCGGCCGGCAGGATGCCCCGTTCCTTCTCCAGGGCCCGGATCGCGCGCAGGGCCGTCTGTCCGTCCATCTCCGGCATCATGATGTCCATGCAGACCAGGTCGTAGGGGTGGGCGTCGTCCAGGGACTGGGTGAAGGCCTGGACGGCCTCGAGGCCGTTGACCGCGATGTCCACCTCGCCGTACGGGGCGAGGATTTTCTGGAGGATCTTGCGACTGGTGAAGTCGTCCTCGACTACGAGCACGCGCATCGGCGCCTCCCGGAAATGGCGTATGGCCCGCGCGGAGCGGGCGCTCGCCGCCACCGGACGGGCATTCCCGACTGGCGACCGGCTCCCTCGTTTTTAGGCGCAACGCCTCAAAAAGGCAATGCGGCAACCCGGAAAGCCGTGCCCCGGCTGGCCGGTCCGGCTTGCAAGGCGGCCCGAAGGCGCGTAAATAAATAGATTGCGCAATCGGCGCAGCATGGAGCGAACGCATGGGGTGGGGACAGGATTTTCTCTTTTTCGCGGCGAGCAGCGTCGAACCGCATTGGCACGAAACCTGGCCCTTCGGACCGGGCCTCGAGGAAGGGCTTTTGTCCGTGGTCTTTAAGGGCCTTTTCATCCTCGCCATCCTCGGCGGCATGGCCTGGGTGCTGCGTTTTCTGTTCGGCCCCGGCGGACCGCTTCGCGACAAGGAATTCGACGAGCCCGATCCCGAAGATCCCACCGGCCCCGACGCGCCTGACGCCCGCAAGGACAAGGGGCGGCACGACGCATGATCGCCGCCGTGCTCGACTGGTTCGAGGATTTCGTCCGCGACTGCGGCATGGACGACCCCCAGGACGCGGCGCGCCTGGAGCTCAAGCGCCAGCACTGCCTGCTGGTCATGGCCGAGGCCCGGGAGCAGGCCCGGGAACTGGACCTGTCCCAGCGCCTGACCGACCTGGCCACCGTGGCCGGGCTGACCCACGACACGGGGCGGTTTCCCCAGTACCGGCGCTGGCGGACCTTCCGCGACGCGGCCAGCGCCAACCATGCCGTGCTCGGTACCACGGCCCTGGCCCGTCACGGCGGACTGGCCGGCCTCGGGGAGAGGGACCGCTTCCTGGTGCGCCTGGCCATCATGGCCCACAACCGCCGGGCCCTGCCCAAGGGCCTGCTGACCGGCGGCGACGACGAGGCCCTCGTCCTTGCCCGCATCGTGCGCGACGCCGACAAGCTCGACATCCTGCGGGTCATGCTCGAGCATTTCAAGAGTCCCGGCGAAAAGGACGGCGTGGTCTTTCTCGACCTGCCCGACGTCCCGGACCGCTACAACCCGGCCATCATCGACCAGATCGAGGCAGGGCGCATCGGGAACTACGACGCCATGGAGACGGTCAACGATTTCGCCCTGCTGCTCTTGAGCTGGGTCAACGACATGAACCACGCCCGCACCAGGCGGCTCTTTTTCCGGCGCGGCCAGGTCCGGGAGCTGTTCGACCAACTGCCGGACACGCCGGAAATGCGCGCCTTCGCCGAGCGCTACCACGACCGTTTCGCTCCCAGGACCACCTGATCCGACAGCCATACGAGGCGGCGCCATGGATTTCTCCCCCATCCTGTTCGACACCGCGGTCATTCTCACCAGAAACGAGGAAAACGCCCGCCGCGACCGGCGCACCCTGTCCACCTTCCGCCCCAGGCGCGTGGAGCACTTCACCTTGGGCGGCAAGGCCCTGGAATACCTGGCCGCCAACCACGTGGACATCGTGCTCCTGGACAGCCAGCTCGACGACATGGACGGCCTCCAGTTCCTGCGCCTGATCCGCCGCGACCTGCGCCTCAAGGACGTGCCCGTGGTCATGGTCACGGCCCAGAGCCAGCGCGACAAGGTTCTCGACGCCATCGCCGTGGGCTGCGCCGGCTACATCCTGCGACCCTACTCCGAAGAGACCTTCGCCAAGCACGTGCTGCGCGGCTGCCAAGTGGAACGCGTCACGGAAATCGAACGCCAGCAGATCGAGGACGCCCGGGAAATGGTGGCCATGGGCAACTTCGACGACGCCATCGAAGCCTTCGAGGAGATCATCTCCGAACAGAACATGGCCCAGAAATACTACGACATGGGCTGCCGCTGCCTGGTGCGCCAGAAATACGGCCAGGCCATCATTGCCTTCAAGAAGGCCATCAAGATCAACGACCTCTTCGCCGAAGCCTACAAAGGGCTGGCCGACGCCTACAAGGGCAAGGGCGAAATCGACGAATTCAAGCGCTACCTGCAAAAAGCCGCCGAAATCCATGCCCAGTTCAACCACATGGAAGAGACAAAGGAACTGTTCATCGAGATCCTCAAGTACGACGCCAATACGCCCAACCCCTTCAATTCCCTGGGCGTCAAGCTGCGCAAGAGCGGCGACCTGGCCGGAGCCCTGCACGCCTACAACCAGGCCCTGTCCCTGACCCCGGACGACGAGAACATCCACTTCAACATGTCCAAGGCCTATTACTTCCTGGGCGACACGGAACGGGCCAAGGTCAGCGTGGACAAGGCCTTGGCCGTCAATCCCGGCTTCGACGAAGGGCGCAGGCTCTACCGCAAGCTCTTCGGCCGCGAATACCCCCACGACGCCACCACGCCCGCCCTGGAACGCACGGGCGTGGTCGCCTCCATGCGCGACGACTGAAACTGGGAACGGCGGCGAAGAGGGAAAATGCCTCCGGCGGCCGGGAGGGGGTGACCCCCTCCCGGACCCTCCCCGACGGGTGCGAGCGGGGCGGTGGATGGGAACGTCGGGCGGCGGGGCGTCGGTGGTTGTGGTCTCGGAAATGGGCCGGGCGACGCAGGCCGCAAAGCCGGCCAGCAC
>JAEWCY010000251.1 GCA_023390395.1 Pseudomonadota bacterium
TCCCCGGACCGAGCGGCCCCGCGACGAGCGCCCGCGCGCCGACCGGCCCATGGCCGCCCGGCCGCAAGGCGGCGACCGCCGCTCCACCTTCGGCCTGTCCCCGGACCGGCCCGAACGCCAGGGCGACCGCCGTCCGCGCCGCCAGCTCCAGGAAGGCGCCAGCGCCGCCTAGCCGCGCTTCCCCAAGCAGATGCCAAAGCCGCCCCGGAACCTCCGGGGCGGCTTTTTTTCATCGTTTCGCCATGGACAACGCCGCGGGAGTGCGGCAAATCCGCGGGACCGGTCCGCATCGCCGGGCGCTGCCAAAGCACGAAAGGAACCCGGCCATGACGGCACGCAAGCTCTACCGCCTCGAACTCGACCGCATCGAGGATTCGCTTCGCGACGTGCAGGAGCACTTCGAGGAGATCAACGCCAAGCTGCTCATGCGCCGCGAGCCGCTCACCGACCAGATCATCGGCAATCTGCTCGAAGGTTATTCCTACGTGGACGAGCTGCTCGAGGCCGGCGTCGAACTCTTCTCGCCCGCGGGCCTGGACAACATCCTGGAGCTCAACCACATCGTGCTGTGCGGCAGCGACGAGAGCGTGCGCATGGAATACGGGCCGCATTTGCTCGAAACCCGCCGCCGCTTCGCCGAGGGCATCGACGAGGTCTCGGACTGGTACGAGCGCAAGCGCCACAAGTCGGCCTACCGCCGGGCGGCCGGCGTCTACGTGCTCTCCGTGAGCCAGCCGCAGCTCTTTCTGGAAGGGAACCACCGCACGGGAGCGCTGGTGGCCAGCTACATCCTGGTCCAGGAGGGGTTGCCGCCTTTCGTGCTGACGCGCAAAAACGCCCCCGAATACTTCAACCCCTCGACGCTCATCAAATACCGTCACAAGGAGAAATTCCTGGACCGGCAGTATTACTTGAAAAAATACCGTCGGGTCCTGCAGGAATTCTTCGAGGAGACGCTCGACAAGCGCTTCCGCCGCTCCATCCGCCTGGACAAGGAGGACAAGGGCTGATGCCGCTTTCCTGAAGACCTCGTAGCTGCTTTCGCGGCCGCGACGCTAGGCGGACTGGCCGGCCTTCTCGGTCGCGCTCTCGGCGACGACGGTGGCGGCGGCGGGCGCGGCCGCCACCTGGGCCGGCTTCACGACGGTCTCGGCCTCGGGCGTCACGTCCCGGGCCTCCATGGCGGCCTTGAACTCGCGGATGGATTTGCCGAGGTCGTGGCCGACGTTGGCCAGCTTGCCCGGGCCGAAAACGATCAGCACGACGCCCAGGATCAACAGCAGATGCATGGGTTGCAGCAGTCCGGAAAACATGTTCGCACTCCTTTTTTGGGCGAGACGATACCACGAAACGCTCTTCGCGACCTTTCCCGGAGGTGACAATGCGGCAAGGAACGCCGCCCCCGGGCGGGTTTTTTTGACACGATCCTTCCCCCGCCGTCTCCCGGCAAGGCGACCCGGCATGCCGGAAAACGGACATGTTCGCGCCGGGCGCGAAGTCCGTCGCCTCCCCCTGGCCGCGGCCGCGACATTGAGGTAGAAAGGCGCCATGGACGCCGCATCCGAAATCCCGGTGCTGGAGGTCGCCTCGGTCCGCAAGGACTACGGCGCGCTGCGCGCCGTGGACGACGTGAGCTTCGTCGTGCGGCGCGGCGAATGCTTCGGCCTGCTCGGCCCCAACGGCGCGGGCAAGACCACCACCATCCGCATGGTCTACGGCTTCTCGCCCCTGACCTCCGGCAGCGTGCGCGTCTTCGGCCTGCCCATCGCCGAGGCCTTCCGGCGCGTGCGCGCGCGCCTCGGCGTGTGCCAGCAGGGCAACACGCTGGATCCGGACCTGTCCGTGCTCGAAAACCTCCTGGTCTTCGCCGGCTACTTCCGCATCCCGCGCCGCCAGGCCCTGGCCCGGGCCGAGGAGCTGCTCGCCTTCTTCTCCCTGGAAGGCAGGAAACGCTTCAGCCACGAGGAACTCTCCGGCGGCATGGCCAGACGCCTCATGCTGGCCCGGGCGCTCATCAACAGCCCGGAACTGCTCATCCTCGACGAGCCCACCACCGGCCTCGACCCCCAGTCGCGAAACACCCTCTGGGACCGCCTCCTCGACCTCAAACGCCAGGGCCTGACCATCCTGCTCACCACCCACGCCATGGAAGAGGCCGAACGCTTCTGCGACCGGCTGTGCATCGTGGACAACGGCCTGGTCACCGCCGAAGGCGAACCTCGCGGCCTCATCGAAACCCACGTCGGCCGCCACGTGCTGGAGGTGGAAACGCCCGAACCGGAATTCCTGGACGCCGTGCGCCAGGGCGGCTGGCAAAGCGAACGCTCGGGCCGGCGGTTCATCGTCTACGGCCGGGAACGCGCCGCGCTGGTGGCCCTGCGCGACCGGTTCTGCCCGGAATACGGCCTGCTGCGGCCCGCCACCCTGGAAGACGTCTTTTTGCGCTTAACCGGCCGGGAGCTTCGCGAATGAACGCCGACCCCCGCTTCACAAGCCTCTTCTGGACGGTCTGGCGGCGCAACCTGCGCGTGTACCGCCGCATCTGGGCCGTCAACTTCCTGCCGCCCATCCTGGAGCCGCTCTTTTACATCGCCGCCTTCGGCCTGGGCTTTTCCGGCCTCGTTTCCGACGTCTCCTGGCACGGAGAACCCATGAGCTTCATCCGCTTCTTCGCCCCGGCCATGATCGCGGTCTCGGCCATGTGGCAAGGCTTCATGGAGACCACCTACAGCTCCTTCGTGCGCATGTTCTACCAGAAGACCTACGACGCCCTGCTGGCCACGCCCCTGTCCCTGGAGGAAATCATCGTGGCCGAAATCGTCTGGGGAGCCACCCGGTCGCTCATCGCCGCCGGCCTCATGCTGGCCGTGGTGGCGCTTCTCGGCTACGCGCCCAGCCCCCAGGCCCTCCTCGTGCTGCCCATCGCCGTCCTCGGCGGCCTGACCTTCGGAGCCATCGGCATGGCCACCACAAGCGTCACCCCCTCCATCGACATGTTCAACATTCCCGTCTTCCTCATCATCACCCCCATGTTCCTCTTTTCGGGCACCTTCTTCCCCATCGACGCGCTGCCGCCCGCCGCCGCGCCCATCGCCGCCGCCATGCCCCTCTACCACCTGGCCGAACTCTGCCGCGCCGCCTGCCTGGGACGGCTCAGCGCCGGGTCGATCGTCAACGCCGGGGCGCTGGTCGGATACTTCGTGGTGTTCGTGCCCCTGGCGTTGGCAGGCATGCGGCGACGGTTGGTGCGGTGAGGGAAAGGGAAAGAGAAGGCGAAGAAGCCTCCGGCGGCAAGGAGGGGGTCACCCCCTCCTTGACCTCCCCGACGGGTGCGGGTGGGGAGGCGTGTGGGAACGTCGGGCGGCGTTGCGTCGGCAGTGGTGGTCGGGGAAATGGGCCGGGCGACGCAGGCCGCAAAGCCGGCCAGCAC
>JAEWCY010000252.1 GCA_023390395.1 Pseudomonadota bacterium
ACCGGGGATTTGATTGAATCGACCCGGTCTATCAGGCGGCGCGGAGCAGGCAAGTGGCCTCAGCCTCCCGCCGCGTGACAAGCCCCGGCAGCACCCTGCCGCCGCCATAGACCCAGCGCCGCAGCTCAGTCGCGGCAGCGGCCCAGTCCCGCTGGTTCACCCGCCGCCGCAGCGTCGAGGTCTGCAAGCGACCGCCGCCGAGATTGAATGTGAAGTCCACGATGGCCGCCAGCCGCCCTTCGGGTTCGGAGGCCAACACCGGGCAGTAGCGCAGTGTGGCGGCCAGCGCCGTGCTCAGGTCGCGGGCGAGATAGGCTTCCGCTTCGTCCTCGGTGATCGGCGGGTGCTGGGCATCGCAGAGGTGGCCGAAGCCAATCGTCCAGAAGCCTGCCGGGCAGATGTACGGATACGCGCGGCCCGGATCGGTTTTCGGAACGCGGCGGAAGACCTCGAAGCGCTTGGCCAGATCGATGGCCGATTGCGGCACCTCGATCACGGCCGCACCCGGTCGAACACGCGACCCAAAAACCAGAAGTTCAGCACCCCGGCCCACAGCGCCTGGTCGGCCTCTTCGACGCGCTTGAAATGCCTTGTGCAGTTCTTGCCGGTTCCGACCAGATACTCCTGGGCAAAGAGCCTCCAAGTGGGGCTTTCGGCACCGTCAAGGTCATCCGCTGCGATCTTCTGTGTGTGCTTGAGTTCGGGCAGGTCATGATCCCGTTGCCGTGCGTGCCCGCGCTGATAGTGGTGCGCTTGCCGCAAAAGCAGTGCAGCAGCTTGCGTTCAATCGGCAATTCGTGGACTGCATGACAGTCCTTGCAGAATACCCACTGCAGGCCCTTCTCTTTGGAGTAGGCCAGTTGGAAATGGGGATGGAGCTCTACATCGTTCTGGCAATTCGAGCACTGCTTCACCTGGACCCAGAAATGATGAAGAACATCCCGTTCGACGCCGTCCACCATAGTCCGATGCAACGGCATAATGAGTTGGGCGATCTCATTGCAGATCTGCTCGATTTCCGGATAGTGATCCTCCATTCGGGAGGCGGCCAATTCAAATCGGGTAATAAAGGTCGCGTGTCTTTGCGCGCCGAGGGAAATAGAGCCGCTGCATTCTGTCGATATGAGCTATATCGAGCGCATAAAGTTTTAAGTGCACAAGGCCAAAGCGGTGGGACAGGATAAGGCGACGAGGAAACGTCAAAGAAAAAGGCCCCGGGGGTGATCCTGGGGCCTTTTTCTTTACATTGTCTTCGGCAGGGCTGGCGAGCAGTCCTGGGCTTACAAAAGCGCCGTCCACGGAAAATCCAACGCTTCTCCGATCTTCTTTGCCATGGCCTTGCCGATGGGCCGGCGGTTGTGCTCCATGGCCGAAATATTCGGCACGCCCACGCCGATCTTGGCCGCCAGTTCGGCTTGGGTCAGACCCATAAGCCCTCGCGCGCCGCGCAGCCGGGAACCGGGCGTAGATTCGGGGAAAACTTCGGATGCGGGAATGCTCGGTTCCGTAGCTTCTTTGATAGCCAGAGTCACCCGGTTGACGTGATTCTCCGGGACAACGGCGCAGATTTCCCAAAGCCCGTCAGTACGGGGCTTTTTCGTGAGTTCCAACATAAATTACCTCCACCACTTGTACGGAATCTTCTTCAACTTGCCAGATGACGACATAGGTTGGGCGGCCCTTGTTGAGATGGCAGTGGTAGGTTTCGCCGGGCCATCCTTGGAGCCTCCCGAAATGCGGGACGCTGGGTTGGACGGGGCCGGCAGCCTCGATTTTGATCCGCAGAGCATCCAGGCGTTCAGCAATCCGGGCCGGGAGCTTTGTTTTCTGCTTTTTCGCCTTGGGCGAAAATGTCACCGTCCAATTCATAGAGGTATATTGTCATTTTTTGACAACAAGTCAAGATAGAGAATTGCCACCACCGTCCCGTCCCGGCCCGCCAGATTGCCACCACGCCCGCCGGCCCCGGGGAGGAGGGGAGGGCCGCCAGCCCCTTTCCTCGGGGCGATTGCCACCAATTTGCCACCACTAAAAGCCATTTAATGCCAAAAAATAGCCTGGGAAAAGAAAAAGGGCCGACGCTTTTGGCGTCAGCCCTTGGACTTCCTGGTTGCGGGGGTGGGATTTGAACCCACGGTCTTCGGGTTATGAGCCCGATGAGCTACCGGTCTGCTCCACCCCGCGTCAGTGGAGAAATGTTTCTAGGCGCATCCCCCCTTCCCGTCAAGCGGAAATTATGAAATCATTGTTTTTGTCCGCATGTTTTTAATGTTTTGCTATTATTCCGGATTGTTATGAATCAATTTTGGACGCTTGCCCTGGCCGGTGTGGGATTTGCCCTTCTGGCCGCTTCCCTGTTCCTCAAAAAAAAGGCAGGATGGATAGCTGTGGCAGGCATGGCCCTCCTCGGCACGCTGGCCGTTCTGGAATCCGACCCACTCCTGGCCCTGGGCGCACTCGCCCTGGCCGCGTCTGGCCGCTGCAAACCGGCGCGGCAGGATTCCACCGACTCCGCCAGGACCGCCGACGGCGACGGCCCCCATCCGCCTCGCGGCCAACGTCCTTGACGGGACCGCGTTTGGTGGGTATTGGAAAAAGTTCATCACAATCTTGGAGATCATGCATGAGCAAGAAAACATACCAGCCCAGCAAAATCCGCAGAAAACGCACCCACGGCTTCCTCGTCCGCTCCCGGACCAAGAACGGCCAGGCCATCCTGCGCCGCCGCCGCGCCAAGGGTCGCAAACGTCTGGCCGTCTAGGCTTTCCGCCGGCGCACAGGCTCCGGACGCGAAGGGAGTTCGCGGCCTGCTACGACGCGGGCCGCCGCTATCACGGCAAGACCTTCCTCCTGTTCGTCCTGCCGCGCAAGGACCATGACGCCCTCTGGCGGCTCGGCCTGGCCATCAGCAAGAAGGTCGGCAACGCCGTCGTCAGGAACCGCGTCAAACGTGTCCTGCGCGAATGCTTCCGCCTCGGTGCGCCCCAAGCCGTCGCCGCACTGGACATCGTGGTCGTCGCCAAAAAAAGCCTCGATCCGGCGCTTCTGACGCTGGAAACCGCCTGCCGCGACCTCTGGCCGCTTTTTGCGCGCATGGCCCGTGACCTCGACCGCCCGGCCCGGCCGGAAAGCGTGACCGCATGCGAAGCGTCATCCTCTGGGGCATAACCTTCTATCGGCTTGCCCTCTCGCCGCTCAAGCCGCCATGCTGCCGCTTTGTCCCCACCTGTTCCGAATACGCCCTGGAAGCGGTCGGACGTTTCGGCGCGTTCAAGGGAAGCCTGCTCGCCCTGTGGCGGCTCGCCCGCTGCCACCCCTTCGCCAAGGGCGGCTACGACCCCGTGCCCGACGCTCCCTGGCCGAAACGCCGATCCGACGCCCACGCAACCCCTGGCCCGCGCCTCCACTCTTATCGACGGGATTTGAAGGACAATGGAAAACAAACGCGTAATTATGGCCGTGGTGCTCTCCCTTGCCGTCCTTGTGGGCTGGAACTTCCTGTTCCCGGCCAAACCCCCGGTCCCTAAGACCGACACGGCGGCCCAAACCCAACCGCAAGCCCAGCCGCAGACGCCAAGCGCCCCCCAGGCGCCGGCCCCCAAGGCCGAAGCCCTGGCCACCTTCGCCCCCACCCCCGGCAAGAAGGTCGTCGTCCAGACCCCGCTCTACACCGCGGAATTCAACGCCGCCGGCGGCGTGCTGTCCCGGTTTTCCCTGAAGAACTTCCGTCAGACCATCGCCAACGACTCCCCCCTGGTCGACCTCGTCAACGCCAAGTCCCAGGTCAAGGCCCCCCTGGGCCTGATCCTCAACGGCTCGCCCACCTGGCAAAACGTCGAGTGGGGCATCGAAGGCGGCGACCTGAACCTCGGCCCGGCCGACACCGGCAGCCTCACCTTCGTCGGCCGCATGGGCGAGCTCACCGTGCGCCGCGTCATGACCTTCTCCGGCGCGGGCTACCTCATCGACGAAAAGCTCTCTCTTTCCAACGGCGGCGGCGCGCCGCTGTCCAGCCGCCTGTCCATGACCGTGGCCGTGGACCGCCTCTCGGCCGAAGGCGACAGCTACAACCCCACCCAGGCCGCCTTCTACGACACCTCGGGACTCGAACTGTTCAGCAGCGAGAAAAAGCTCGTCGAGGGCGTGGCCGACGAAAAGCCCGTGCAGTGGGGCTCGATCATGAGCAACTACTTCCTCGTCGGCGTCATCCCCGAGGCCGAAAACCTGCACGGCAAGGCCAAGGTCGAGGACGGCGTCTTCCGCGTGGCCGTGGACAAGGACGGCATCGACATCCCCGCCGGCGGCCGCACCGACATGTCCATCAGCTACTACCTCGGCCCCAAGGACCCCAAGTTCCTGGCCGAAGCCCCGCACCACCTGGCCGCCGCCATCGACTACGGCTGGTTCGACTTCATCGCCAAGCCGCTGCTCAAGCTCCTCCACTTCTTCTACGACTACGTCGGCAACTACGGCGTGGCCATCATCCTGCTGACCGTGCTCATCAAGGCGATCTTCTGGCCGCTGTCGCACAAGAGCTACAAGTCCATGGAGCAGATGAAAAAGCTCCAGCCCCTGCTCACCCAGCTGCGCGAGAAGCACAAGGACGATCGCCAGAAGATGAACGAAGAGATGATGCAGCTGTACAAGACCTACAAGGTCAACCCGGCCGGGGGCTGCCTGCCCATGGTCGTGCAGATCCCGGTCTTCTTCGGCCTGTACCAGGCCCTGCTGCACTCCATCGAACTCCGGCACGCCTCCTTCATCCGGTACCTGCCGTTCACCGACATGATCTGGCTCGCCGACCTCTCGGCCAAGGACCCGTTCTACATCACCCCCCTGATCATGGGCGCGACCATGTTCCTGCAGCAAAAAATGACCCCGGCCCCGGGCGACCCCACCCAGGCCAAGATCATGCTGTTCATGCCCGTGATCTTCACCTTCATGTTCCTGAACTTCCCTTCGGGACTGGTCGTCTACTGGCTGGTCAACAACGTCATTTCCATCGCCCAGCAGTATTGGATGCTCAACAAGAAGTCCTGACGCCCTCGTCGGCGAGCGTCCCGGGCCGCGCGTGGAAAGCGGCGCAAGTGCAATCAAGGAGCGAATATGAGCGAATTCAGGACGTTTAGCGGCAAGACCGTCGACGAGGCCATGGAGGAGGCCTGTCGGCATTTCGCCGCTCCCCGCGAGAAACTGGAAGTCGAAATCCTCTCCGGCGGCTCCTCCGGCATCTTCGGGCTGGTCGGCAAGAAAAAAGCGCAGGTCCGGGCCCGACTGCGCCAGGAAGTCAACCTCCTCCAGGACATGGCCGCCGCCAGCGCCCGCGACGAGGAGCCCAGGGCCGAAAAGCCCGCCCGCCCGCCCAAGCCGCCGCGCGAAAAAGCCCCGGCCCGGGAGGAGAAACCCGTCGAAGCGGCCCCCAAACCCGCCCCGGCCGAGCCCGCGCCGCCCAGGCCGACGCCGCCCAAGCCGGCCGCGCCCGTCGCCGCCGCGCCCGAGATGGCCGACAACGACGAACCCCTCGACGATTTCAGCGATGACGACGACCTCGACCTGGCCGACGCCGCCGAGGAACAGGAAGCCCCCCGACGCGGCGGCCGCGCCCCGCGCGAGGATCGCAGACCCGCCGCACCGGAGACGCCGCCCCAGCCGCTCACCCCGGAACTGGAAGCCATCGTGCGCGAAGCCGTCTCGCGCATGCTCGAAGGCATCCTCGGCGAAATCCCCGAATTCGAAATCTCCGGACACAGCGAACGCGTGTCCGTGCTCATCCTCGACGAGGAAAACTCCGGCCTGCTCATCGGACGCGAAGGACAAACCCTCGCCTCCATCCAGTACATCGTCAACCGCATCGTCATCCGTCAACACGGCAGCCCGGTCAAAGTGCAGATCAATACCGGAGCCTACCGCGAACGCCAGGACGACAACCTGCGCAAAATGGCCATCTTCCTGGCCGACAAGGCCAAAACCCTCGGCCGGCCCCAGTCCACCAAGCCGCTGTCCTCCTACCACCGCCGGGTCGTCCACCTGGCCCTGCAAGAGGACGAATCCATCTCCACCCGCTCCAAAGGCGAAGGGCCGCTCAAACGCGTGCTCATCGTCCCCCGCGGCGCTCGCGGCGGCAACGGCGGTGGTGGGAACGGTGGGAACGGCAACGAGGCGCAGAACGGCCAACGGTAAGAGGGTAAGATGCCTCCGGCGGCCGGGGGGGATGATCCCCCCCGGTCCCCCCCGACGGGGCGGATGGGATGATGTCGGGAACGTCGGGCGGCGAGGCGACGGACCATGTGGTCGGGGAATTTCGGGCAACCCGCAGGCCGCAAAGCCGGCCAGCACGTTGCCCGAAAT
>JAEWCY010000253.1 GCA_023390395.1 Pseudomonadota bacterium
CCGCCGCCCCGACCGCAGCTCCCGCCGGCCTGCCGGCCCAGTCGCCCGCCATGCCCGCGCCCCAGGCCGGCCGTCCGGCCGGCGCGCCCAACATGGGCCGGCTGTTCGACGCCATGGACGCCGACCGCAACGGCCGGGTGACCCTGGAGGAATGGCGCAATTTCCACGAAAAGGAATTCCGCCGGCTGGACAAGAACGACGACGGCGTGCTGACCCGCGAGGAGATGGCCGCGCCGCCGCCCATGATCCCGGGCGGCGCGGCTCCGCGTCCCGCGCCCTGACGACCGTTTTCCCCGACCGCCTTTCACGAGCCCCCGAGACAAGGAGACCGCATGACCTCGCCCGTGATTCCCCTGCCCAAGGGATTTTCCTTCGCCACCGCCGCCGCCGGGTTCAAGCGCCCCGACCGCGACGACCTGGCGCTCATCGCCAGCGAGCCGCCGGCCGTGGCCGCCGGCGTGTTCACCAAAAACCTCTTCCAGGCCGCGCCCGTGCTGGTGGCCAAAAGCCAGCTCCAGACCTCGGGCGGCCATGCCCGGGCCATCCTCGTCAACTCCGGCCAGGCCAACGCCTGCACCGGCGACGACGGCCTGGCCGACTGCCGGGCCACCCTGGCCCTGGTGGCCTCGGCGACGGACCTCTCCCCCGAGGAGATCCTGCCGGCCTCCACCGGCGTCATCGGCCAGCGGCTCAAGATGGACAAATGGAAGGCCGCCGTGCCGGCCCTGGCCGAAAGCCTCGGCAAGGCTTCGGCCGTGGACGCGGCCAAGGCCATCCTGACCACGGACACCTTTCCCAAGATCGCCTGGGGCACGCTTTCCACCGACGCCGGCGAGGTGCGCGTGCTCGGCATGTGCAAGGGCGCTGGCATGATCGCGCCCAACATGGCCACCATGATCGGCGTGCTCCTGTGCGACGCCAAGGTCGGGTCGCTGTGGTGGCAGGAGGCCGTGGCCGCCGCCGCCGACCGCAGCTTCAACAGCATCACCGTGGACGGCGACACCTCCACCAACGACTGCGTCCTGGGCTTGGCCAACGGCGCGTCCGAGGTGGTCATCGATTCGGCCGAAGGCCGGCAGGCCCTGCTCGCGGTCATGGTCGAGGTCTGCCAGGCGTTGGCCTTCATGCTCATCCAGGACGCCGAGGGCGGCACCAAGATACTTCGCATCAAGGTGCAAGGCGCGGCCAGCCACGCCGAGGCCGAACTGGCCGCCCGGGCCGTGGGCAACTCCCCCTTGGTCAAGACGGCCTTTTTCGGCCAGGACGCCAACTGGGGCCGCATCGTGGCCGCCCTGGGCCGTTCGGGCGCGACCTTCGACCCCGAGGCCGTGAGCGTGCGCATCGGCGGCGTGCCGGTCTTTACGCGCGGCTTGCCCGTGCCGGAGGACCTCGACGCGCTGCTCGCGCCGCACATGCGCCGGGGCGAGATCAGCCTGGACGTGGAGCTCGGCAAGGGCCCGGGCCGCTACCTGCTTTTGGCCTCGGACCTGACCTACGACTACATCAAGATCAACGCCGACTACCGCACGTAGGCGTTTTTGGCGCGGCGCGGCCCCCGCGCGGGGGCCGCGCCGCCGAGAGGTGTGCATGACCTGCGAGAATCCCGGCCGCGTGGACACGAGCGAGCGCGACCGCCTGACCCGGCTGGCCGATTTCCTGTTCGAGGCCGGCATGCTGCGAAAGACCCCGCGCACGGGCTACCAGTTTTTGGGCTCGGGCGCGGAGAACGTGGCCGAGCACAGCTTCCGCGCCGCGCTGATCGGCTTCGTCCTGGCCAGCCGGGCCGGGGCCGACCCGCAAAAGACCATGGCCATGTGCCTCTTCCACGACCTGCACGAGGCCCGCACCGGCGACTTCAACTACGTCAACAAGCTCTACAACACCTGCGACGCCCGCCGGGCCATGGCCGACGCCCTGGCCGGCACCGGTCTTTCCGGCGCGGTCATGCCCCTTTTCGACGAGCTGGAGGCGGCCGAGTCCCAGGAAGCCAGGCTGGCCCAGGACGCGGACCAGATCGACCTCATCGCCAACCTGAAAGAAGAGCTCGACCTCGGCAACCGCTACGCCGCGGCCTGGATCGAGGCGGCCATGGCAAGGCTGCGCACCGAACCCGGCCGGGAGCTGGCCCGGGCCGTGGCCGGCACGGACCACGCCGAATGGTGGTTCACGGCCCCGGACCGGGAGTGGTGGAACCGCAAGAACGGTCGCTCCCCGGGCCGGGACGGCGGGCCGGAGGAATAGCCGCCATGCGCGTGGCCGTCCTGTCCGACACCCACCTGCGCGCCCCCACGCCCTGGTTCGAGGCGGTCTACGAACGGCATTTGGCCTCGGCCGACCGCGTCTACCACTGCGGCGACCACGCCGGATACGGCCTGTGGTCCTCCCTGCTGCGCCACCCGGGCTTCGAGGCCGTGGCCGGCAACTCCGACGGCTACGATCTGGCCGCCGAGCTGCCGCCGCTTCTCGAACGCGACCTGTGCGGGCTGCGCCTGGCCGTCACCCACGGCTGGGGGCCCCGGCCTGGCCTGGCCGCGCGCATCGCCAAGGCCTTTGCCGGGCGCTGCGACCTTGTCTTTTTCGGCCATTCCCACGCCGCCGAGGACGTGGTCATCGGCGGCATGCGCCTGGTCAACCCCGGCTCCTGCTCGCCCGGCGGCTCCCTGGCCCTGCTCGATTGCCAGGAAGGGCAGGGCGTTCGTTCGATCCACTTCGTATCCGTCTAATTCTCTTCGGTCATTCTGTAGGATCCTCTGTGTCACGCAGGATGTTCAGCCGCGTGACGGATTGCGCGAACACTTCTTTTTTGTCAAAAGGCGTCACCTGTTGGGCGCACTGGTCTGCTATGCCCTGCCGGACATCCTCACTCGGGGCCGCTGGAAGTGCACGCGGCTCTGTCGCGCCGCCTGGGGCGACAAAAATGGAAGTAGTATGAAATCCATCAAATTGAAGATCGTGTTGGGACTTTTCCTGGCCGTCGCCGTGCCCATGGCTTTGGTGTTCGGCTTCCTGTTCCGGGCCTTCTACGATCAGACCCTCGAGCAGCGCATCGACGCGGTCACGCGCGAGATAAACCAGCTCGACAACGCCATGACCATCTTCATGGACCAGGCCAAGGACAACGTGACGCTTCTGGCCGGCTCGCCCCTGCTGCGCCGGGTGGACGCCTCCCTGACCAGCTACGTCGCCACCAAGGAGAAGACCAAGGCCATTCCCCGGGAGGACGACGCCACGGGCAAGGCCATCATGGCCGCCTACCAGGAGATGCAGAACTCCCACCCGCCGTACGTGGAAGTCTACTTCGGCTCCGAGTCGGGCGGCTTCGTCTCCAGCCTCGACGGGCCCATCCCCGCCGGCTACGACCCGCGAAAGCGCCCCTGGTACCTCGACGCCCTGGCCGCGCCGGACCGGCCGGTCATCTCCAAGGCCTACATGTCCACCTCGGGCGAGGCCGTGGTCGGCGTGACCAAGGTGGCTTCGGAGGGCGGCAGTCGCCTCGGGGCCGTGGGCGTGGACATTTCGCTTACGGTCCTCACGGACATCGTCAAGGCGATCAAGATCGGCCGCACCGGCTACGTGGTCTTCGTCCAGGGCGACGGCGTGGTCATCTCCAACCCCCGCGACGCCGGGCAGAATTTCAAGAAGATCGCGGAGCTCGGCATTCCCGGGCTCAAGCAGGCCTTCGACCTCGGCCGGGGCCAGGCCGTGGTGGAGATGGGCGGCGAGCGCTTCCTGGCCCTGTGCCACGACGCGCCCAACCTCGGCTGGAAGTTCCTCACCTTCGTCAGCGAAGACGAGGTGGTGGGGCCGGTGCGCGCGCTCATGTGGCGCTCGGCCCTGGCCATCGGCGCCATCCTGCTCCTTATCGGCGGCTTCATCTCCTTTTTCCTGAACAAGGAGATCTTCCGGCCCCTGACGCGCATCATCGGCCAGTTGCGCGCCGTGGGCCAGGGCCGCTACGACGAGCGGCTGACGGTGCGCCGCCGCGACGAGGTGGGCGAGGTCTGCGAGGCCCTCAACCAGACCACGGAAACCCTGGCCGCGAGCGTGGGCGAGATCGAGAAGCGCCGGGCCGAGGCCGAGCGCACGGCCCGGGAGGCCGACGAGGCGCGCCGCCAGGCCGAGGAGGCGCGCAGCCGGGCCGAATCGGCCCGCATCGAGGGCATGCTCCACGCGGCCGACCGGCTCAAGGGCGTGGCCGGGGTCGTGTCCGCGGCCTCGGGCGAGCTTTCCGCCCAGATCGAGGAGGCCAGCCTGGGGGCCGGGCACCAGTCCGGCCGCATCGACGAGACGGCCACGGCCGTGGAGGAGATGTCCGCCTCGGTGCTGGAGATCGCCCGCAACGCCGGCTCCGCCGCCGCCCTGGCCGACCGCACGCGCGCCGCCGCCGACGACGGCAAGGTCCAGATGGAGAAGGTCAAGGCCGACGCCCACGGCATCCACGACGGTTTCCAGGACGTCTACGCCTCGGTCTCCGACCTCTCGGCCAAGGCCGACGGCATCGGCTCCATCGCCCGGACCATCGAGGACATCGCCGACCAGACGAACCTTCTGGCCCTTAACGCCGCCATCGAGGCGGCCCGGGCCGGCGAGGCCGGCCGGGGCTTCGCCGTGGTCGCCGACGAGGTCAGAAAGCTCGCCGAAAAGACCATGCTCGCCACCAAGGAGGTGGGAGAGGCCGTCACCGGCATCCAGCACAGCGTCGGCGGCACCCTCGGCGGCATGGACCGCACCAGGCAGGTCATCGCCCAGGCCATGGACCAGACCGACGCGGCCGCCTCGGGACTGGACGCCATCCTTTCCCTGGTCGGCGAATCCTCGGACCAGGTGCGCTCCATCGCCACGGCGGCCGAGCAGCAGTCCTCGGCCACCGAAGAGATCAACCGGCACATCGAGGAGATAAACGCCGCTTCCACCGAGACGGCCGAGGCCATGCGCCACGCTTCCGGGGCCGTGTCCGATCTCGCCCGCCAGACCGAGGCCCTGGGCGAGCTCATCGCCTCCCTGGAGCAGGAAAGCGGCGGCCGGGGCGCGCGGGCGCTCGGCAGGTAGCGCCTCGCCTCCTTCCCCCGAAAGAGGCGGCCCCCTTCCCATGCCCGGGAAGGGGGCCGTCGACGTTTCGTGGGCGGGACGGAAGGCTAGATGCGGACCTTGACGACCGAGAGCAGGTCGTTGACGTAGCCGCCGTCGCGTTTGTACTCGCGGTAGCCGGCGCTGTGGGAGCAGCCCACGGCGTAGAGCCTGTCGCCGTCGGACACCAGGTGGGACGTGGACTGGCCGCAGGCCAGCTGGCAGAAGACGCCGGCCAGGTCCACCGTGTCCCCGGGTTCGTGCTCGGGGTTGGTCGAGGCGACGATCCTGCCGCCGGCCTCCACGAACATGCCTTCCGACCCGTCCAGGATGTCGCCGGCACCGTCCCGGGGCAGGGCGTCGCGCAGCATGGACAGGAACTGGGGCTCGGAGTCGAAGACGATGCCGATGCCGCCGAGGACCGCGTCCTGGCGGACCAGGGAGGTGATGGCCGCGTTGTAGATGTAGGTGTGGCGGGACCGGCCGTTGTCCTCGTAGAGGTCCGTGGCCTCGAAGTCCGAGACGCGGTAGAGTTGGGAGTCGGTCAGGGTCAGGGTCTCGGACACGAATCTCTCGGCGAGCACGCGGCCTTCCTGGCGGTGTTCGTCGGGATTGGAGCAGGCCAGGACGCGGCCGTCGCGGTCGTAGACGAAGAGGTTGGTGTACACCGTGTAGAGGCTGTTGATGTAGGCCAGAATCTCGCGCATGCGGCCCCGGTCGGCGTCGCCGAGGCGCGGGGATTCGAGCATGCGCCGAAAGTCCGAGGTCAGCGCCCACCAGCGGCAGTCGTTGGCCCGCTCGTAGAGGTTGCGGTCCATGATGTCGATGGCCAGGGCGGCCAGGAACTGGACGTCGTGCAGGCGCGAGGAGGTGACGAGCTTTAAGAGCCCGCCGGTCGAGGTCTGGAAGACCTGTTGCACCTGGTCGCCGATCTTTTTGACCTCGTTGAGCACGTGGGGCAGGGCCTGCGCCTCCACCCGCTCCGAGGCGTCGGACTGGATGGATTTCTTGGCGGCCATGATCTCGCCGTTTTGCACCACGAGCTCCAGGTCGGAGAGCACGTTTTCCGAGGCTTCCTCGACCTTGATCAGCCGGGCGGAGAAGATGGCGTTGCGGCGGATGGCGGCCTCGTCCAGGCCATGGCCGTTGGCCCCGTTTTTAAAAGCCGTGGCCACCCGCTTGAGCACCTGGCCGTACCAGGGCAGGCCGAAGAAGCCCTGGTAGCCCTTGGTGGCCAGGGTCTTGGACAGGTAGGCCTCGCCGCCGAGCTGGGCCATGGCGAAGTCGTCGCGAAGGGCCATGTTGTAGACGCGGCCGCGCGGGGCGCGGGCCGGGTCGCTGGTGGCGATGGCCCGGCCGTTCTCGTCCAGGATGAGGATGACGATGTCTTCCGAGGACTTCTTCAGGTTCTCGAAGACGCCCTCCATCTCCCCGTCGAAATCGAAGACCAGGCACAGGACGCCGAGGGCCTCGCCGGTGTCGGGATGCTTGATGGCCTGGGAGTAGACGAGGGCCTCGCCGCGTCCCGGGAGCAGGTCGGTTTCGCGGTAGGTCTCGACGTAGGAGGGCGCATCCAGGGCCTCGGCCAGGAGGGGGTCGGCGCTGCGCGTGATGGGGTTGTCCTGGTCGAGATGGGCGCGCACGTTGCCGGCCGTGTCCAGGACGACGATCTCGCTGTAGACGGTGTACTTTTCCCGGTATTCGCGCAGCCGCGCGACGATGCGGTCCTCGGCGTCGCCGTCGGCGTCCTCGTCGAGGAGGAAGCGCACGAGGTCGTCGTCGGTGGCCAGAAAGCCCACGTCGGCCGTGCGCTCGAAAAGATTGCGCTTGAGGATGTCGATGGCGACTTGCGCCACGGCCGTGATTTCCAGCACCACCTTCTGGGTGTTCTCCAGGACCAGGGTGTCGACGAGGTTTTGCTGCAGGGAGGTGAAGTTGTCCTGGGTGGTGATGATGAAGTCGATGAGCGTCTGGGCGATGCGGCTGCAGTTGATCTTGCCGGTGAGCGTCGCCCGGGTCCATTGCCGGTCCAGGCGGCTGAGCACGCCCTGGCAGTTCTCCACGCCGCTCATGGCCCGAAGCAGGGATTGTTCGTGTTGCTTGATAAGTTCTTTGTTCATGACGGCAGCCTCCGATAGGCACGTCTACGGGTGTTGGCGCACGGCGCTGGCGGTCCGCGAGGCGGCGGAGGCGCGAGCGGCCGGCCGGGCGGCGGCGGAAGTCTCGGTGGACCCGGCAAGCTCCTCAGGTCTTACATATTTGATAATTCAATGATCCTTTTGAAAAATCGATACCTCCCATACGGGTTGGCGACATTGCAGGTGTACGCCGATTGCATGACGATTTGTTGTGCGGTCGCCTTCTAGTATGATCACGAAAATATCGATACCAAAGCATGTTGCTTCATAAGCACGCTCTCTTTTTCCGCAATTCGGCGCATATCCGACGCAATGCCTGGCCGGCGCAGCGGGCGTTGCGGCAAGCTGAAGCCATCCCTGGCCCAAACAAAGCATAGGTGAACACTTTTGTCAAAGAAATCGCGCGAGACACTGGCGCAGGATTTCCCGTGATCTGGAAAAGGCCTCCAGAGCGTCGGTGTTCCAGAGGTCGCGTCGCCAGCTCCAGGGACGGGCCGCGCGCCAGGGGGCTGGGACGGCCGCACCGCGCCCGCGCCCGGAGCGCCGCGCGAAGCGGTCGCGGCATGCCCGTGCCCGTGCCTGGCGGCCGACTCGCGCCCAGGGCGTCGCGGCCGTCCCGGCCGGGGGAGCGGGCGAAGGCGGGCGAAAAAAAAGGGCGCGGCCGAAGCCGCGCCCGTGTCGGCGTGGGGGGGGCGCCGGACTAGTTGCCGGCCCCGGCGGGAGCCTTGCCGGGAACGGTGCGCGGGCCGAGGATCTGGTCGTTGACGATCTCGACCTTGGCCGCTTCCTGCACCGTCTTGAGATAGGCGTTGAAGAGCTCCGTGCGCTTGGTCTGGGTGAGCGTCTGGAGCCAGCGGTCCTTCTCCTTGTCCCACAGGGCGGCCTCGGCCGGCACCCGCTTGTCCAGGCCGGCCAGCACGTAGCCGTCGCTCACGGCGTAGGCCGCCTTGAACCAGCCCGGGTCCTTGGCCTCGAAGGCCGTCTGGGCCAGCACCGGAGCCATGCCCAGGCCCGGGATGAAGCCCTGGCGGGTGAACGGCTGGGACACGGCGACCTTGCCCTTGTACTCGTCGAGCACCTTCTGCCGGCCCTCGGGGGTCTCCATGGCCTTGGCCAGTTCGTCGGCCTTGGTCCGGGCCCGCTTCTGGCCTTCCTCGGCGGTCAGGCGGTCCTTGATGACGTCGGACACGGCCTCCAGCGGCTCGAAGCCGGCCGGCTTGACGTCGGCCACCCGGGCCATGAGGAAGCCGTCCTGGGTCGACAGGGGCGTGTCGGAAACCTCGCCCTTCTGCATCTTGAACAGGGCGGCCATGGCCTGGTCGGTCAGGCCCAGGTCCGCCGGGGGATTCTGCTGGGCGAAGAACTCCGAGGCCTTGAGTTCGAGCTTCTCGCCGGCCGCGGCCTTGGCCAGGTCCTCGCCCGAGGCGACCTTTTCCTGGACCGCGTCCATGGCCTTGGCCAGCCGGTCGGCGGCCTTCTGCTCGGCCAGTTCGGCCCGGATGTCGTCCTTGACCTCGGCCAGGGTCCGTTCGCCGGCGGCCTGGTGGTCGCCGGCCTGGATGAGGTGCAGGCCCAGGCTCGTGCGCACCGGGGCGCTGATCTCGTCCTTTTTGAGGGCGAAGGCCTTTTCCTCGAAGGCCCCGAATTCCTTGGGCAGGCTGCCCTTGGGCAACCAGGCCCAGTCCTCGCCGATCAGGCCGTCGGGGTTGTTGGGATTTTTTGGCAAAAGCGAGGCGAAGTCAGCGCCGGCCTTGAGCTTGGACGCCAGGTCCTTGAGCTTGGCCTCGGCCGCGTCCACGACCTCCTTGGGCGCGTCGGGCGGCAGCATGATGAGGAAGTGGCGCACCCGCACCTGCTCGGGCTTGGCGTATTTCTTCTTGTTGGCCTCGTAGGAGGCGGCGATGTCGGCGTCGGACACCTCGGCCGGCTTGGCCAGGGCCTTGGGCGTGAACTCCACGAACTCGATCTTGATCTGGGCGGGCGTGGCGAACTGGTCCTTGCGCGCCTCGTAGTAGGTCTTGATCTGGTCGGCCGTGGGCGCGTAGCCCTTGGTGAAGTCCTCGGACTTGAACGGGATGTAGCTGATGACGGCCTGCTCGCGCATGAAGTCGAAGATGGACCGGGCCTCGGCCTCGGTCACCGTGGCCGGCAGGCTCACGTAGGCGGCGAGCTTTTCCATGAGCAGGTTCTGGCGGAAGTCGTCCTCGAACTCGCCCGGGGTCACGCCGTTGGATTTGAGCAGGTTCTCGTAGCGCTTGGCGTCGAACTGCTTGGACTCGTTCTGGAAGGCCGGAATCTTGGCGATCTCCGCCCGCAGTTCGTCGGCGGTGACGGTGATGCCGAGCTTTTTGCCCTGGTCCTCCAGCAGCCGGGTGGTCACCAGGTTGCTGAAGACCTGCCAGCGGAAGCCCCCTTCCTGGAGGTCCTTGTCCGTGACGTCGGGGTTCTTGCTTTTCACCAGCCGCAGGCTTTCCTGGTAGGCCTTCTCGTAGTCCTTGATCAGCACGGGCTGGCCGTCGATGGTGGCCAGCACCGTGGCCTTGTCGCCTCGGAAGTTGCCTACGCCCCAGAAGACGAAGACGATGATGATCAGTCCGAAGACGATCTTGACGCCCCAGGACTGGGCGTGCTTGCGCATGGGATCGAGCATGTTTTCTCCTTGGTGGCGGGCGTGGCCGTTAGGCCCGCGCGCCCCGGACCCGGTTGAGCAGGCCGCCGGCCCGGATGATCTCCAGTTCCTGGGCGGTCAGGTCGTTTTTGACGGCGATGTCGCCGACCCCGGCCACGGTCATCGTGGCCGTGCCGCCGGCGGCGAGGGGGCCGGTGGCCAGGGTTATGGCGGCGCCGGCCGGAATGCGGTCGTAGTCCGCCGGGTCGGCGAGCAAAAGCGGCAGGATGCCGAAGTTGACGAGGTTGGCCCGGTGGATGCGGGCCAGGGACTTGGCCACCACCGCGGCCACGCCCAGGTAGCGGGGCCCGAGGGCCGCGTGCTCGCGGCTCGAGCCCTGGCCGTAGTTCTCGCCGCCGAGGATCACGCCCTTGCCGAGCTTTTTGATGCGCGGCACGAACTCGGCGTCCACCCGGCTGAAGATGTACTCGCTGATGGCCGGGATGTTGGAGCGAAGGGCCGTGATCTGCGCCCCGGCCGGCAGGATGTGGTCCGTGGTGATGTCGTCGCCGACCTTGAGGGCCACCTGGGCCTCGACGACCTCGGGCAGGGGGGTAAACGGCGGCAGCGGGGCGATGTTGGGCCCGCGGCGGATGTCCACGCCCGCGCCGTCGGCCGGCGGATAGACGAAGAGGCCGCGGATGTCCGGGGCGTCGGCCGGCAACTCGGCCTTGGCCGGGGCCTCGCCCCAGCCGGCCGGGTCGGTGAACGTGCCGTGAAGCGCCGCCATGGCCGCGACTTGCGGGCTGACCAGGTACACCTTGGCGTCCTGGGTGCCGGAGCGGCCCTCGAAATTGCGGTTGAAGGTGCGCGCGCTCACGCCGCCGGAGACCGGCGAGCCGCCCATGCCGATGCACGGGCCGCAGGCGCACTCCAGGATGCGCGCCCCGGCGTCGAGGAGGGCGTCGATGCGGCCCCTGGCCGCGAGCATCTTGAGCACCTGCTTGGAGCCCGGGGCGATGAGCAGGTCCGTGGACGGATCGATGCGCTTGCCCTCCAGGATGTCGGCCACGGCCATGAGGTCGGCGTAGGAGGAGTTGGTGCACGAGCCGATGCAGGACTGGTCCACCTTCATGCCGGCCAGCTCGGCGATGGTCACGGCGCGGTCGGGCATGTGCGGCGCGGCGGCCATGGGAACCAGGGCCGACAGGTCGATCTCCACCACCTCGTCGTACGTGGCGTCAGGATCGGCGGCGAGTTCCGTGAAGTCGCCGGGACGGCCCATGGCGGTCAGGAAGGCCTTGGTGGCCGCATCGCTGGGAAAAATCGAGGTGGTGGCCCCGAGCTCCGCGCCCATGTTGGTGATGACGGCGCGCTCGGGCACGGACAGCGTGGCCACGCCCGGGCCGGCGTACTCGATGACCTTGCCCACGCCGCCCTTGACCGTGAGCAGGCCGAGGAGCTTCAGGATCACGTCCTTGGCCGTGGCCCAGCCCTGAAGGCTGCCGGTCAGGTTGACCTTGACCACCTTGGGCATGGCGATGACGTAGGCCTCGCCGGCCATGGCCAGGGCCACCGACAGGCCGCCCGCGCCCATGGCCATGGCCCCCACCCCGCCGGCCGTGGGCGTGTGGGAGTCGGAGCCGACCAGGGTCTTGCCGGGCTTGGCGAAGTTCTCCAGGTGCAGCTGGTGGCAGATGCCCGTGCCCGGGGGCGAGAAGATGATGCCGTACTTGGCGGCCACGGTGCGCAGGTAGGCGTGGTCGTCGGGATTGCGGAAACCCATCTGCAGGGTGTTATGGTCCACATAGCTCACGGACAGCTCGGTGCGCACGCGGGGCAGGCCGATGGCCTCGAACTGCAGGTAGGCCATGGTGCCGGTGGCGTCCTGGGTGAGCGTCTGGTCGATGCGCAAGGCGATTTCGGACCCCGGCGTCATTTCGCCGGCGACAAGATGGTCCTTGATGATCTTTTGCGTCAAATTAAGCGGCATGGAGGGGTCCTTTTGCTTGGTCGGGAAAGGAGAAAATGTCCGGCCTGCATGCCTTTCCCCGCCAGCGAAGTCAAGGGGCCGCCCGGAGCCGCCGGGCGGGCGTCTTGACAGTCGCGGCCGGGCGGGCGCACACGGGTAGGGTCAGGAAAAAAAGGAGCGTTCCATGGACTTCAAGAATGTCATGACGGCCCGGCGGGCCGTTAATTTCTTCGACCCCGACCGCGACGTGCCGCAAGGCGACCTCGAGGCGCTCTTCGAAACCGCCTCGCGCGCGCCGTCGAGCTTCAACCTCCAGCCCTGGAAGGTGGCCGTGCTGCGCGACCCGGCCCAAAAAGCCAAGCTGCGCGCCCTGGCCTGGGACCAGCCCAAGATCACCGAGGCCCCGGTCGTGCTCATGTACCTGGCCGACACCCAAGCCTGGAAGATGTACGAACCCTCCTTCGAGCGCCAGTTCTCCTACCTGATGGAAACCGGCCGCTACAAGCCGGAACAGCGCGAGGCCTTCGCCGCCTCGGTCGAAAGCCTCTACGGCCAAACCCCGGAAAAATCCCTGGCCTTCGCCGCCAAGAACACGGCCTTTTTCGCCATGACCTTCATGTACGCCGCCGCCGATGCCGGCTATGTCACCCACCCCATGGACGGGTTCGACCACGACGCCGTGCGCGAGGCCTTCGGCATCCCCGACCGGTTCTGGATTCCCCTGCTCATGGCCGTGGGACACCTCAAGCCCGGCGTCACGGTCGCGCCGCCCAAGTGGCGCTTCGGCCCGGACGACATCATCTATAACCTGCCCGAATAGGGCGAAGGAGCGCCGTCATGCGCCGTTATCTCCTCAGCCTCCTGTGCGCCGCCGTCCTGGGGCTCGCCCCGGCAGCGGCCCTGGCCCAGACCGCCAACATCCTGCTCCTGGCCCAGTCGACCCCGACCGACCAGGTCCAAGCCGCCGAACCGGCCAAACCCGAAGCCGCCAAACCGGCCGAATCGGCCAAGCCCGCCGAAGAAGCCGGCCCCGTGCTGGACGGCGTGACCCTCGATCCGCCCCATACCTCCGCGACGTTTCAAATCCGCCATATCGTCGCGCCCGTGGCCGGACGCTTCGACGTCGTGGCCGGAACCATCGACATCCCGGCCAAAAATCCCGCCAAAGGCCGCGTGACCTTCACCGTGCAGACCAAAAGCGTGGACACCGGCGTCGCCGCCCGGGACAAGCACCTCAACACGCCGGACTTCTTCGATACCGCCAACTACCCGGAAATGAAGTTCGTCAGCGAGGGCATCGCGCCGGCCGGCAAGGGCGTCTACAACGTCACCGGCAAGCTCACCATCAAGGACGTGACCAAGACCGTCACCATCCCCGTCAAAGCCCTCGGCACCAAGCCCAACCCCATGATGCCCTGCGTGGACGTCACGGGCTACGAGGCGGCCCTCACCCTCAACCGGCTGGAATACCACGTCGGCACGGGCAAGTTTTTCAAGATGGGCGCGGTCGGCGATGCCGTCGACATCCGCCTGGCCGGCGAAACCCTGGCCAAGCGCCCCGGCTGCGTGAAGGGAGAGTAGAGGAGACGAGAGGGAAGGAGAGAAGAGGGGGAGAGGGAAGATGCCTCCGGCGGCCGGGGGGGATGATCCCCCCCGGTCCCCCCCGACGGGGCGGATGGAGGTGTGGATGGGAAGGGCAAGCGGCGGGGCGTCGGTCGTTGTGGTCGGGGAAATGGGCCGGGCGACGCAGGCCGCAAAGCCGGCCAGCAC
>JAEWCY010000257.1 GCA_023390395.1 Pseudomonadota bacterium
GCCCGGACCCGCAGGCCGCAAAGCCGGCCAGCACGTCCGGGCCGATTCCCAGACCACGGACGCCAGCGGCGAAGCGCCGCATGGGAAGAAGGGGAAAGGCCATGACCAAATCGTATCTGCTGTTCAAATGCGGCGGCGAAGGACGGATCCCCTTGGTGTTCTTCACCGCCGACGGCGAGACCGAAGCCCGCGAAGCGCCCACCTGGCTCAAACGCAAACACCCCGAACACCGCGCCCTGCGCCTGGAACCCGGGGAATTCTACGAAATCATCGAAAAAGACCTCTGCGACCCGCAGGAATGGGACGCCGCCCTCGCCTTCCTCGGCAACCCCACCCCCACAACGAACCACAAGTAATCCCCGCTCCGGTTGCAGGCTCCCGCGTGCCGGCGATCGTCGGCGGACCGCCCGGGGGCCTCGACCGACGCCGGGCGTCTTTGCCCGGTCGCATTGCGACGCCGCAAACGCGGCGCGCCCTCGCGGATCGCCTGATCCGAGAAAAGCCCGCCGATCCGCCGGGTCTCGCAGGAGGCGGGAGAGGCCTCCCCCGCCTCCATGCCTTATCCCGGATGCCGCCGGTCCGTTTCGCCGGGACCCAGGCCCATCGAGGCTACAACGCGCTCCAGTCTGCTCCTTCCGAAAGCGCCAGCACCGTCAGCAAAGCCGACATCTGATTGAAGTACATGAAAATAGGCGGGGTCTTATCCACTACGACCGGCGCTTGAGCATTTGCATAATAATTCGCCGTTCCGACCAGCATTTTGACCAATCCCGTAGAGGGATCGCCAAGCAACTTGAGAATGAATTCCGGACATTTTTTATAAGCAAGTAAAAAATAACGCATAAAAACGCCTGACCCTGAAGAATAGTCACCTGCATCAATTTCCGCCAGGACATTCCCATCAAAAGGATACCAAGGCCACATCACATTCGGATAGACCGTCTCCCCCTTGATCGCCCGGGACATGCGCAACCCGACGCCAGTAACGATATTGCGGATCAATGCCTTGGTGGCGTCGGTCGGATTGTATTTTTCATAGGCCAAGAGCCCTCCGATAAACAGCCCCTGGTCGCCGCCCCAACAGGTCGCCGGTTTGTAGGCGCTTACGGGGAAGTCGCCCGAGGCGTAGGAGCTGACACGCTCCCTGATCAAAGCGCCGATGGCATTGTCCGTATTCACAAGCCCTTGATCTGGAGTCGGCCGATACTTGATCCAGTCTTGAATAAACATGTACTGCGCGTCGGCATCCGCGGCCGCCCGCCTTGTCTGCGTCGCCAATTGGCTTGCAAAGACCAGGAACAAGCCGTTCATCACCGACACTTGGTAGAAACCCAGCGGATTCTTCGGATCCAACGGGCCTGGCTGGTCGGCGGCTGCAGGAAAATCATTTTGCCAAGACCCCCCGGGAAATCTTGGCTTGACCTTCGAATACCGTGTCTGATCGCAAGTCGCCCAAACATTCTGCGCGCCGTAAAACTGCTGCGCTCCCCCCTTTTCGTTTCTTCCTTTGCCCGTGACCATGGTATCGTAGCAGAACTGGGCCACTGCCTTGAAGTTCTCGGCACTTCCTCCGAAAACATCCGCATAGGCGGGGTCATACGCCTTGGTCGCCGCAATCCCCCACCAGGCCCAGTCGTCGTACCATTCGCCGCCGAGCTTGTTGACCTCGTATACGTTTATATAAACATTTCGAACTGTGTTTTGCGCATCTTTGATTTTTTGCTCTCGATTTTCTGCGCTTGCTGTTTGAATTGAATATTGCAGGTAATCCAGCACTGTATCGAACGCACATCCCTGCTGCCAGTAATTATCTGGATACTGCAGACAATTCTGAATCATGCTTCCAAAAGACGCGTCAAGAACAGTACGCCAATAATTCATGTCAATTTCCATAACTTTCCTTTATTATACCATTACATGTTGTCGCTTTACAGACGCAAAAACGACCTTGCCCCTCCTTGACGAGTTGATATTGATACGAACATGCGACCACCAACAGCATGACCGCATGCCAAAGCGCCAGACCACGACGCCGTGGCACACCCCGACTTCCTTATCGATACGGCAATTCAAGGCGCGCGACGCCAGTCATCTTTTCAATGCAATGAATTTCTTCTTCCCTTTGCTCCAACACCCGGCGATGCGCCGATCTTTCTCCGGCGGGACGGTCGTTCGCCGCCACCGCGCCGATTCCTCCAGCGAAGGCGCAACGGAAACGCCCAAAGGTGCGAACGATGGCCGCATCCTTTGTCCGGCCGCCGGGCGAAGCAAATTTTCGCCCGGCATTCCCAGCCGTCTGACGGGTTTGGCCTATGGATTTCCGAGGAAAATGCGAAATAGAATATAAGACAATAAAAGATATCCAGAGCGCTGACGCCTGTCAAGCAGGCGTCGACCATGGCTCCAGGAAGGCTGTTTCACAAGGAGGGGGCCCGGGGAGAGGGGACCCTTTCAATTGCTGCGGGCCGCGTGGCCCGGGGTTCCCTCCCCCGGTCTTGCTATCCGATCTCCCGCAATATCTCGCGGGCGGCGGCGGCGGGGTCGGGGGCCTTGGTGATGGGCCGGCCGACGATGATGTGGCTCGCGCCGGCGACGATGGCCGCCCTGGGCGTGGCGGTGCGGGTCTGGTCGTCACGCAGGCTGTCCAGGGGGCGGATGCCGGGAGTGGCGATGACGGGCCTCACGCCCAGGTTCTTGCGCAAAAGCGCCGTTTCCAGCGGCGAGCACACCACGCCGTCGGCTCCGGCGGCCAGCGACGTCACGGCCCGCAGCCGCACCAGGTCGGCCAGGCTGCCGGCGAATCCGGATTGTTGGAGTTCGTCGGAACCGAGGCTCGTCAGCACCGTGACGGCCAGGATCTTCGTGCTTCCCTTGGCCTTGGCCGCGGCCTCCACCACCTGCGGATAGCCGTGGACCGTGGCCAGGGCGATGTCGTGGCCGGAAAGCTGGGCCACGGCCAGCATGACCGTCTGCGGAATGTCGTGGAACTTGAGGTCCAGCATGACCTTGTGGCCCCGGTCGCTCAGGGCGTCGCACACGGCGAAGCCGGCCTCCAGGAAGAGCTGCAGCCCGACCTTGAAGAAGCCCACGTGGGGGGCCAGCCGGTCGGCCAGTTCCAGGGCGGCGGCGGCGGTGGGCACATCCAGGGCGACGATGAGGCGTTCGTCGCGGCTTGCGGATTGCGGCATGGGGGAAACCTCCGGCTCGTATGGCGTTCCGGGCATGGCACGGGCGTGACGCCGCGCCGACGGCCAGACGCGGCTTTCGTCTCTTGGAACGACAATGTCGTGTTTTTCCAGGGGATGCAACGCTAAAGATCGGCGTAGCGCTCGATGCGCTTCTTGTAGGCGACGAGGCCGTCGGCCATGCCCTTGGCCAGGGCTTGCAGGTAGGCCTCGGAGGTCAGGCGCTTGGCCTCGTCGGGGTTGGTGATGTAGCCGAGCTCCACCAGCACGGCCGGCATGTTCGCCCCGATGAGCACGAAAAACGGAGCCTCGTGGGGTCCCCGGTCCCTGGTGCGCCAGTCTCCCCGCAGTTCGGCCAGGGAACGCTTCTGCACGAACCTGGCCAGGTCCTTGGACTCGGCCGTCTTGGCCGAGAGCATGAGGTCGGTGAGGATGGCCTGCAGGTCGCTGACCTTCTTCTGGGACACGGCGTTTTCCCGGGCGGCCACGCGCACGGAGTCCCGGGAGCTGGCGAGGTTGAGCGAATAGGTCTCCAGGCCCTGGGAGCCGGCGTCGCCGTGGGAGTTGCAGTGAATGGAGACGAAGAGGTCCGCGCCCTTGGTGTTGGCCATCTCGGTGCGGGTCTCCAGGGGAATGAACACGTCCGTGGTGCGGGTGTAGAGCACCTCGAAGCCCTTCCTGCGCAACGTCTCGCCGAGGATCTTGGCGAAGCGCAGGTTCACGTCCTTTTCCGTCACGCCGTAAAGGCCCTGGGCTCCGGGGTCCTTGCCGCCGTGACCGGGGTCTATCATGACCGTGCGCACGGACAGCCCCAGCTGTTCGAGGAGGTTGCCGGCGCGCTTTTTGGCCTCGGCCGGGGGCAGGGTCTTGAGCGCGGCCTTGTCCGCGGCCGAAGGAGCGGAAACCGCGCCCTTCTTCGATTTGCCGGGCGGCGGCCCCTGGTCCGGACCGGCCTCGGCGGCGGGCGGGGAACTTTGCTTGGGCGGCGCGGCCTCGGCGCGAAATTCCGGGGCCTTGCCGTCGCCCTGACCCGAGCCGGCGGTCAGGTCCAGGACCACGCGGAACGGGTCGGCCTCGGAACGGATCTCGTACTGGCGCACGTCGGCGAGCTCCAGCACCACGCGCACGGTCTCGGGCGTGAAGTAGCCGGCCCGCAGGCGGCTCACCGCGCCCTTGGCGAAGCGCTTTTCCGTGGGCACGTCCCCGCCGGTGCGGGTGTTGTCGAGGTCGATGTAGAGGAGCCGGGCCGTTTCGCCGTTCGGGCGCTTCTGCTCCAGGAGCTGGTAGCGGAAGGAGGTTTCCCGGTCGAGGCTGAGCGTCAGCCGGCCGCCGGTGGAGCTTTGGGACACGGCCGCCCGGGTCAGCACGGCGGGCTTGGCCGAACTGGCCGGCGGCGGGCCGGCTTTTTTCTCCGGGGCCGGGGCGGCGGCCTTGGCCGGGGACTTGTCCGACGCCTTGTCCTGGGCCTTTTCCGGCGGGGCGGTTCCGCCGAGTTCGGCCAGCATGGCCTTGGCCCGGGCGGTCATGTCGCCCTTGGGGTGGCGCGCGAGCAGCAGTTCCAGGTCGGCCTTGGCCTCGTCGGGCTTTTTGAGCGGCCCCTTGAGCAGGTCGGCCCGACGCAGCAGGGCGTCGTCGGCCCAGGCGTGCCCGGCGTAGGCGTCGGCCATGCGCTTGTAGAGCGCGGCCGCGGCCGCGAAGTCGGCGTCGAGGTAGGAACGCGCCCCCAGTTCGGCGTTGGTCCAGGCCTGGTAGTAGAGGATCTTGGCGGCCAGGGGGTCCTTGCCCGCGGCCTTGGCCAGGACGGCGAAGCGCGCCTCCAGGGCTTTCCACAGGTCGCGCCGGCCCGAGGAATTCGGAGCCTTGCGCAGCTTGTCGAACTCCTTGACCGCGGCCTGGTAGTTGGCGGCAACGTCCCCGGCCGGGGCCGGCCAGGCCGCCGCGCAGCACAGGGCGACGGCCAGGACCGCCGCCCGCGCCAGCATCTTGAGGGAAACGTTTTCCGCCACGCCCTGGGCCTACTCCACGGTGACGGACTTGGCCAGGTTGCGGGGCTGGTCCACGTCCTTGCCCAGGTAGTCGGCCATCTCGTAGGCGAAAAGCTGGAGCGCCGGCAGCATGAGGAAAGTGGACAGCGGCCCCCAGGCGGCCGGAATCTCCCAGGGATGGTCCACGTCCAGGTCGGCCCCGGGCTGGGTCAGGGCGATGATCTTGCCGCCGCGCGCCTGGACCTCCTGGAGGTTGGACTTCGCTTTGGGAAAGAGCCCGTCCATGGGAGCCAGGGCAAAGGTGGGGAACTTCGGGTCAATGAGCGCGATGGGGCCGTGCTTCATCTCGCCGGCGGCATAGCCCTCGGCGTGGATGTAGGAGATTTCCTTGAGCTTGAGCGCCCCTTCCAGGGCCAGGGGGAAGCACAGGCCCCGGCCGAGGTAGAGGAAGCTGCGGGCCTCGGCGTAGACCCGGCACAGCTCCCGGGCGCGCTGGCGCAGCGCCGGCAGGATGCCTTCGAGCAGGGTCGGCAGCCCATCCAGGGCGGGCACGCATTTCTCGGCCGCCTCGACCGGCAGCACGCCCTTGCGCTGGCCGAAGGCCAGGGCCATGAGGGTGAGCAGCACGAGCTGGGAGCACATGGCCTTGGTGGAGGCCACGGAGATTTCCGGTCCGGCTTGCGTGTGGACCACCACGTCGGCCTCGCGGGCCACGCTCGAGCCGACCACGTTGCAAAGGCCGATGACGCGCGCGCCGCGCGACTTGGCCAGGTGGATGCCGGCCAAAGTGTCGGCGGTCTCGCCGGACTGGCTGATGGCCAGCACCGTGTCGCCGGGGCCGAGGATAGGCTCGCGGTAGCGCAGCTCCGAGGCGATCTCCACCCGGGTCGGGATGCCGGCCCACTGCTCCATAAGGTACATGCCCCACAGCCCGGCGTGAAAGGAGGTGCCGCAGGCCACGATGAACAGGCGCTCGGGCACGTCCAGGGCGTCGAGTTCGGGCAGGGAGGCCCGGTTGGTCTTGTGGTCCACCCGGCCGGCCAGGCAGTCGGCGATCACGCGCGGCTGCTCGAAGATCTCCTTGAGCATGAAGTGCTTGTAGCCGCCCTTCTGGGCCGCCGACACGTCCCAGCTGATGTGGCGCACCTCTTTCTGGATCGGGGCCAGGGTGGCGGCGTCGAGCACCTGCCAGGAGCCGGCGTCGATGCGGGCCATCTCGCCGTCGTCGAGAAAGACCACCTCGCGGGTGTAGGGCAGAAAGGCCGGGATGTCCGAGGCCAGGAAGTTCTCGCCCACGCCCACGCCCATGACCAGCGGCGACTGCTTGCGCGCGGCGTAGAGCATGCCCGGGTTGTCGCGGCTGACCACCACGATGGCGTAGGAGCCCTCGACCCGGGACAGGGCCTTGGAGACGGCCTCGGCCAGGGAGCCCTTTTCCTTGAAATAGCGGCCCACGAGCTGGGCCAGGACCTCGGTGTCGGTCTCCGAGACGCAGCGCACCCCGGCCTCGGCCAGTTCCTTCTTGAGTTCCTGGTAGTTCTCGATGATGCCGTTGTGCACCAGGGCGATGGAACGGGCGGCGTCGCAGTGGGGGTGGGCGTTTTTTTCCGTGGGCAGGCCATGGGTGGCCCAGCGGGTGTGGCCCACGCCCGAGGTGGCCAGGTAGACGTTCTGGGCGGCGAGCTTGGCCTCCAGGTTGGCGAGCTTGCCCTCGGCCCGGACCGTGACCAGGTCCTTGCCCTGGAGAAAGGCCACGCCGGCCGAGTCGTAGCCCCGGTATTCCAGACGCCGCAGGCCTTCGATGATGACCGGAACGGCCGGCCGGTGTCCGCAATACCCTATGATGCCGCACATATGCATTCTCCCCGGCGCGCCTTGACGCGATCCGCTTGGGCCCGCGCCGCCCCGGGCGACCGGCTCGCCCGCGCGCGGCGGCTGGCCGCCTTGCGGGCCTTCTTAGCCCGGCTGGACGGCCGATGCAACTTGCCGCCACGTGGCGTGCGCCCGGCGCGGAGTCGGTTTTTTCGCGTGGGTAACAAGGAAACAGTCCTCTTTCGAGAGAATTTTTGACTCATTCTTTCGCCCTGGTGGGTCAATAATTCCTCACCAGGCAACAGTCTGTTATCCCACGGAAAACCTGAAAACACGCCCCATCGCCCCAACGACCGACCGTCAAAACTGTGCGTCAAAGTCCCACGCATGGCCCCCCCCGCGTCACAGTCCTCTTCAACATGTTACAATACTAGACTTTTTTTTGCGGACCGGTATTTGCCATACGGCCACAAACCCCTTGGCGCGTCGCGGCGTACGCCACGCCTCCGGACTCCGTCCGCCGGGCGGCTCCGGCGGCGTTTCCGGCGAGCCTTGGGGATGGGGCGGCGCGCCGTCCCGGCGGGACGCCCCGCGCCGGGATGGCTTTTTGGGAAAAACGCGTGCTTGGCGGCGGGAGGTTTCGGGACGGCAATAACCAGAAACGGTGGGGGGATGTGATGACGCTGGCAATCTTGATCGCCATTTCCTTGATGTGGCTGCCCGTGGCCCTGCTCTTCCTCGGCTACGGCGAGGCCAAAGGCACGGGGGCCATCTGCGCCTTCGTCGGCATTTGCGTGGTGGTGGGCGCGTTCGTCAACGCCGTGCAGGGCGACCCCTTCACGGCCGGGCTGCTCTTCGCCCACGGCCTGCTCTATTGCGTGGTGGCCTACGCCCTGCTGGCCGGGCTTTCCAGCATGGCCTCGGTCGGCAACGTCAGCCTGACCGTGGCCATCGTCTCCTTCATCTACATGTTGCTCTACTACCACGTGAAGGGCAGCGGCTACTTCACCCTGGCCTGCGCCGGCTACACGGTGCTGACCCTCGAGGTGTGGCTCAACGCCTACGGCAAGCTGTCGGCCAAGCTCCTTGCCTGGTCGCTGATCATATGGGTTCCGGTCGGGCTTTACATCCCGGCCTTCTTGCTCCTGTCGGGCAAGCCCCTGCCTTTCTAGGCCAGGCTCGTCCGCGGCCCGGACCGGTCCCCGGTCCGGGCCTGTCCGGTTTTCCGTCGTCGGTCGCTTTTCGGGAACATTCGCCATTGGAGGAGGGAATCATGAAACGTGTGTTGTGCATTCTCGCGGCCGTCCTTGCGATGTCGGCCGCCATCCGCGCCCAGGCAGCCACCGAGGTGCGGATGACGGGCGACGCGCTCGTCTACGGCGACTTTTTCGCCAACCGCAATTTCACCGGCTGGAACAGCGCCAAATGGATCAACGAGGCCGGCACCATCCAGCACGCCGGCACCAAGACCGAAGACCGCTTTGAAATCTGGGAGCGCTTCCGCCTGCGCACGGACTTCGTGGCCAACGAAGCCGTGAAGTTCCGCCTGGGCATCATGGTCGAGGACACCTGGGGCCACGGCACCTTCACCGCCGCCAACCCCAGCGCGGCCGTGCTCGTCTACCAGGCCTACCTGATGTTCAAATGGCCGGGCTGCGACGTCCAGATCTCCGCCGGCCTCCAGCCGGCCTCCATCCCGCAGTCCTCGTTCTTCGCCGGCAGCATCGTCTTCGACGAGAACGTGTCGTCGCTGATCATCACCGCGCCGCTGATCCAGGACCACCTGAGCATGGTCCTGGCCTACGTGCGCACCATTTCCAGCGACCGCACCTTCGCCCCCACCACCACCCCGGTCTACGCCAATGAAGAAGGCTACATGCTGGCCCTGCCCGTCACCTTCGAGGGCTTCAAGGCCACGCCGTGGGCCCTGTTCGGCGTGGGCGGCAAGGGCGGCCACTACCTGACCGAGGCCGGCTGGGCCGAAGGCCTCATCTCCTCGGGGCTGTTCTCCATGGCTCCGGTGGGCTGGAAGAACAACTTCATCACCGCCCTGTGGGCCGGCACCACCCTGGAAGTCTCGGCGCTCGATCCCTTCAAGTTCTACGCCGACGTCATCTGGGGCGAACACGGCATGAACGAGTACCGCAAGAACGTGCGCGACGGCTGGTTCATCGACGCCGCGGCCGAATACACCGGCCTGACCATGGTCACGCCGCAGGTCTTCGGCTTCTGGTCCACGGGCGAGGACAGCTCCACCCGCAACGGTTCCGAACGCATGCCCAACTTCTTCCCCGGCTCGGGACGCGGCGGCGAGCACGACGGCGGCACCCAGAACTGGAACGCCGGCAACAGCTTCCTGTTCGACGGCGGCCAGGAACTGGTCAAGGGCTCCAACATGGGCATCTCGCCGCTCGGCGCCTACGGCTTCGGCGCGTCGCTCAACAACGTGAGCTTCATCGACCGGCTCACCAACCGCCTGACCTTCGCCTACGTCCACGGCACCAACTCGTCCAAGGCCATCCGCTACGCCAACTACGTCCTCGGCAGCAACCCGATCTTCCAGATGGGCCGGGACCTGACGGAATCGGAATGGGTCATGGGCCTCAACTTCGACACCAAGTACATGCTCTACGAAAACCTGGCGCTCATCATGGAGACCGGCTGGGCCCACCCCAGCGCGTTCCAGAAAAGCGTCTGGGGCTCCAGGCTCGCCAACAAGGCCGAGGATGCCTGGAAGGTCGCCTTCGGCCTCAAGTACACCTTCTAGCCGCACCGCTTCGACCGCGACCGACGACCAGGCCGGCCCCCGAAAGGGAGCCGGCCTTTTGCGTGGGAGTCAGGGGGAATGCCTCCGGCGGCCGGGAGGGGGTGACCCCCTCCCGGACCCTCCCCGACGGGTGCGGGTGGGGAGGTGGTCGGGAACGGCAGGCGGCGAGGCGGCGGTCGTTGTGGTCTGGGAAATGGGCCGGGCGACGCAGGCCGCAAAGCCGGCCAGCAC
>JAEWCY010000270.1 GCA_023390395.1 Pseudomonadota bacterium
ATCATGCTGCCCGAGGATGACTGATCCCGCTACCGGAACAGGGTCTGGGCCATGCTGAAAAGGTACGCAACCGATCTTCATCCGCTGTCTCGATCTGCCGGATCAGGATCGCTCGTAGCTCCTCCGGTGCCAACCGAAACTCCTCCAGACTGAACAGTACCGCCATGGGGATGTCCAGGGCCTTGGACAGTTGCTCGATGCTGGTCAGGGATGGGTTGCGCCGCCCACGTTCGATCTCTCCGATATACTGGAGGGATAGACCGGACAGGTCCGCCAGCTTTCCTGGGTAATGTCTCTCGCTCGACGTATCGATTTGATTTTCTTCCCGAAAAGGTCTTGTACGCTGTCCATGCCATTCCTCCGCTAGTGTAGAGGAAATGGCAATGATTCTGGTTACATAACAAATGATCGGCTGGTTAATTTACAAATTATAGCAACTAAAGTTATTAATAGCTCCAACCGAAAACAACCTTAACCAGGGAAAGCACGAGGTTTGCCATGAAAACCAGGTTGATCGGTGCCGTCGCTGTTGCGCTCGCACTCCTCTCCCCTGCTCCGGGACTGGCTGACGACAACATCAAGTACAGCCAGTGCCTGAATACGTTCAAGGAAAAGGATGGGATACAAACTGGAACGATTGTCAAAATGGCGACAGGTGAAGTCTTTGAAACTCTAGGAAGCGCTTTCAGCTACGACAAGGACCTCAACAGTCCCTTGTGCACGATCATCAAGGACAGACGCCACTACTACTTACTTGTCAGCGGTGTCGGAAGGAAGATTCTGGTTCGGAGGATAAACTGAAATGAACAGAGTTGTTTTTATTTTGCTTACCCTGCTAGTGTTGCCGTTACCCTGCTTTGCTCAAAGGAGTACGGAGCCACTGAATTTTCGAGGCATCGAATGGGACACCTACTACTCTGCCATTCCAGGAATGACCAAACAGTACGCAAGGGACGAGAAGATCGACGTTTTCAAGAAAGCCGGTGACGAGATGGCTATCGGTGACTGCAAACTCGACACTTTAACTTACGAATGCTTCAACGGAAGAATTTACAAAGTAAACATGACTTTTTCTTCCTGCAATCCTGGATAAGTTTTTAATATGTTCAAGCAGAAGTATGGAGAATGTACTTCTGTAGAAGATTCTTTGGAGCAATATATAGGGACTTGGAATTGGAAACGCGTAAAATTGGTTTTCTTTATTGATGTTAATTCTTCTGCATCAGAGATTACCTATACGTACAAGATAACGGAGAGAGAATACGAGACGTATTTGAAAGAAAAAGCTGGAGCGAAGAAGGATCAGTTTTAACGGCAAAACTATCGCTGAAGTGAAATCCATGAAAAACAAGCCTACCCGTAGCGAACTCTTCCTTGCGATTTATCCGAACTCGCAACTCGAAAATATCCGTGAAGCCATTGCGATCTCTGGAGCAGAGATTGTCGTTGAAAATGCAGCTTATGATATCAATGGCGAGCTCATCCCAGACAGCTTTACTATTTATAGAAAGTCAGCGGATGCAAATATTGCTGGTTTTGGTGATGCATTTACCCACATCATCGGGGCTGATCTTCCGCATGGTCCCATCGATACATCGAAACTACCCAAGACTACCCCAGGACTGAAGGAAGTGCTCAGTAAAATCCATTTTGACGAAGAATAACGAAAAGTTGCGTCAGATGGGTTCGACATGCCACGCAGCAATTCTATACTATTTTCAGATGAAATAGCCGCGATACACATTGAGACAAGTGGTGGAAAACTGTTAGAAAATAGCTATTTCTTGCCTGTTAGTGGGAGACTGAAAAGTCTTACCCCGGAATTTTGAGCACCTACTGTCGAAAATCGGGGCTGAAGTGGGAAATCGATTGATTTTCATCCATCCCCATAATTTTTTGGCTTGGTAATGGCAGAGTTCTGCGATTGGCCGCTTCAAAATCCATCGAAAAATTCAAAAAACAATAAAAAGGTGTACACATGGATACCTGCATATTCATGTGTATCATTTATAATAAGCCTCCTTTTCTCTATATTCTTTCCCCGTATCGAAGTACTTATGATGCTTTTCAGCAGCCGGTCTAATTCCCTTATTGATATGATCAATGGTTAATTTGCATTCCCCTTTTTCATTCTCAATGCTTTTCACCCGCTCATTGTATTTATTTTCGTGACGATACATTCCAACTTTATTTGTATGGCTATATAGTGCAGCTTCAAGAAGTTTTTCTTTGAATATAATTTTGTATTTCGATGCAAGTTTTCGTGACATTTCATAGTGCATCCTGTAGTCGCCTTTCTTCCACTCTTCATCAGCTTCGTCATTTGCTAGCATCAAAACTTCAGCTTTGATTTCTTTTGTGCTCCGCACAAACACTTTGCGCTTAAGCTTCAATAGTTCTGTTGAATACTTTCGGGAATCGCAAAATGCATATAGCTTTAAAAAATCAATTCTAATCAAAGCAGCAAGACACATCATTGAGGCTTGAAAGTTATTATAATCAGAAGACTTCTTAAATCTTTCAATGATTATTAAGCCTATGATGTATCCGGCAAATTCTTCGAAGTTGTCGCGAATTAAGTCAATATCCTCCTTGTCGTTTATCAAATGTATCCACGCTTGATTCATCATTCCATTGAATTCATTTATTGCACTTAAAACATTTGAATAGTCTTTGATAGCGTTTTTACTCTGATTGTCAGGAATATAATATCTAAAAACAAGTTCAGACTTAACCAGCTCAAGAGGCCTAGCTTCTTCATCCTCCTTGATGGCATTGTTAAACATCTCATAGATCTCTGCGAAAGGAGATGCTTGAAGCTTGTTTGTTAAATCAAGCTCATAATCGTTTAAAATTGCATGCAGCGAATCGATGTGGGATGTTGATTTCTTAAATATCTTATTATTGCTAGCAAGCGAAGAGAACGCAACAAGCGCAAATGGATTGTTCTTGTAATAATTAAAAAGCTCTTGATTGCGCGCTCGCTGCCTTGCCATAGCTTTCTCCATCTTGCAAACCCACCGCATAACTTGGATATAACTTAAACAATTTAATATAGCAAGTTAACTGGAAAAAGTAAAGATCGGACCGAATTCCTACCCCCGCGACTCACTCACTTTCGTACCCCTCCTCAACTCAGTCACTACTCCCATCCCCCTAGGATGACTCACCTATAGCTATCGCGGGCCGAAAAATAAAATGCGAGTAGGCCTACCGGATCAATCATACCAGAAGGAGGACAAATGTCCGACGAAAACTTCGATCCGTTGGCCAATTTCCCTGGCATGTCCAACACCAAACACAAAGAAAACCAGAAAGAAGAGAAATTGGAGGGCAGCATCAACGACAAAGACAACTCCGGGCGCACTGGCGGAACCGGAGGAACTGGCGGTACTGGTGGCCCCGGACAGGAAGATGGTCCCACCACCATCGACGTTGGCTCCCCGAACGACGATAAGAATAACGGTGGCGCGGCGGCGCTTCATCCCGAATACTTCGCCCCTGACGAACTCGGTGAAGACCCCATGCTCTACCAGTACAAGCATATCCGCGGTTCGACGGGTGCTATGGGTGGCAAAGGAGATGCACCGAAAATCACCAAACTTGGTCCCGGACAAATCGTTTCCTCCAAGGACATGGAGGAAGCGGCCGCTGAATTCGAGCGTAAGATCAAAACGCTGAGTGAACAGGAAACGCTTGAACAGCTGTACCGGCAAAATACCATCGCCAAAGATGTCATCTCCACTGCCCAGCGGAAAATGTTGAGTGTCGCTTGGGCACAGGGTGCCATCTTCAAACAGATGAAAAATCACATTCTCGCGCGCAACGGCAATTGGGGAGAAGAAATTGATCTCATCCTCAAGGAAATCGAAATGAGCCGCAGGACCATGGACAAGTACGTCAACATCAACGCGACGCCGGCTATTCTTAAGCACCCCTACATCGGTGTCGACGCGGCGGAAAATATCATCCAGGCCATGGCTCCGATTCGACACATGCTGGATAAGAAGGACCCCATCTCCGACTTCTTTAAGATCAATGGTGCTAAGCTGGATTACACCCAGGCCAACAAGCGGGAACTGAACGAGTTGGCTAGGATGGTCATTGTGCACGAAAAACTGCGCAACATCGACATCCAGGGTGATTACAAAGTCACCGGAGACTTCCTTCGGTTGGTCAAAAAGTTCACGGCTGTCGATATGGCTGTGATGAAGGACCGCAAGGACCGCAGCTTGGACCCTCTTGATTACATGCGCGAAGTCATTGCCGCCAATGGAGCCCGCCCCGGTGAAGGGGAAGAGGATTTTCCGCTCAAGCGGCGTATCAAGTACTTCAACGGCGAATCCGTGAAGATGGTGGACCACATCAACGCCATTCTCCAGGATGACTCCGCTGACAAGGACAAGATCGACAAGACCCATCTGGAATCGCTCCGTAAGGCTCTTGACGATATGCTTACGCGGTTTTTCGCCTAACCACATATGACAGCGGGCCACTTCTCCAATACATGGGGGAGTGGCCCATGGAGATAGTCATGAAGATTTTCAATGCGGGAATGACGATTCCTGCACTGATGGGTTTCTGCCAGCGTTATCCGCACCACAAACCCGATGTTTTGTTATCCTATCCGTTGTTACCAACAATTCCGAGATTATTTACACATAAACATAGGCATCTGATTGGCGGACTTTTTATGGATAACGGAGCATTCGGAGCCAATCAACCAAATTCAACGCTCGATGCAGATGAACTTTATGCAAAATTCAAGACCTATTGCGAGTACAGCGGAAAGGATTGGGATCTCGTCTTCAGTTTCGATAGGAATTTTGGCTTGAATGGCTATGCTGAAAACATGGAATACCAGAAAGAGCTTGAACAACTTGGTATTCCTGTTGTTACTACGCTCCACAACATCTACAATGACGATGTCGACAAAATTATCGCGCGGGGCCTCCCTGAGCACAAGGTTGTTGCCATTGGCCAATGTGATGGCAGGGAAATTTACGCAAATATAAAAGACCCCGTCATGAAGATTTACAATGCCGGGGGGAAAGTGCATTTTTTCGGAGCGATTAATTTTGATTTGTTTTGCCGGCTTCCGATTTATACTTGTGACGCTTCATCATGGTCGCAATATCCGGCTTATGGGTTTGTGTTATATTGGAACCCCAAAAGGGAAAAGCTCAACAAAACTGACAAAATCTACTTCCCCAAACTCCAAGAGGGCACACCACCTTCTGGTTGTCAATATTACGGCACGTATGGTTATTTGAAGGATTTCAAGGAATATCTTCAGAACAACCTTGGTTTCGGTATTGACGATTTATTGGGGATAGAGGCAGAAGATAATCGCCGTATTGCGAATATCCTCTACTACTCCCAGCTCGAAAAAATCATCGAAGAAAAGCAGCTCGCGCACGGATTTGATACTTCTGATTGATTTCCATGGCAGAGTTCTGCGATTCCAGGGCGGGTGTTTCGGCACCTGCCCTTTTTTATTGAAAATCTACTGAATGACTGTGAACATGCTGGATTCTTGGCCAAACAGCAAAAATTGCTCCATCCAGCGAGTTCCAATGGCAGAGTTCTGCGAATCCTAGGCCGACCCGGCAGCGCTGGGATGACAAATGCTGTCAACAACCAGATTCCAGAGAATGCACCACCATCAGGGCCAGTGGCAATCGACACCCAGATCGAGAAATTGTCTCAGGATAACGGAGCGATTTAAGCAGATTGGTAGAAGCGCCCCACTTTCTACCCGGCGGCATCGTCACCAGCAGTCATCAGCACGGACTCTATCCTGCTCTGCCCTGGTCATCCTCGCTTGCCCGCGTGGCCAGCTGCGACCACTCCTGCGCTTCCTCTGGATTGTCCACGAGACAGCTCTGCTCCTATCCGGTCAGCATCCGTCATCACCTGCGACAGAGAAAAAGAGAATAAACAGAAAAGGCTTGCCTACCCCTCTTCCCTCGCATTTGATATAAAAAACAGTGTGCAAATAATATCTATAACATCTCCATCGACAGGAAAAGCTCTATCAAGAGACGTCGCCAACCACAGCAAATAGATCGGTTACATATTTTATAACCAAAAAGTAATTTACATAGCTTGAAAAATATTTAAAAAACAAGTTCCTGCATGCTATATGATTCCGGCATGGTTGCAGCAGATACTCAAGAATTGATGCATATTTCCTGCCCTGTCTCATTCGTAAGTAAAAATACTTTACACAGCTTTTTTGCAAATATTTAATCCTAGCAAATTCCATTTCCTTAAAAAAGTTCTTTTCAAATTGGAGAAAGATTAGCAAAGTTTGTTTCAAAAGTTGCGGAAAGTTTCTTCCGTTCCTTTAACAGGAAAAGCTTCTGCTTCTTCAACATTGCTAAACTATTGTGAGACAGGAGGGGGTGCGAAAGCAACCCCCCTCTAATATATATACCCCTTTTTGACTTTGATTTCTAAAATATTTTAATGGGTTACAGCAGACAAACGCATTTTGACTTTGACTGCCCCAAAACAGCTTTAACCCCACAAAATCTTTAGATTTTCAGCAGACAATTTTGATTTTGACGACAATTGCCTGCTTGTCTACCCCCCAGATTTTGACTGGAGATACAATATACATGGTCAAAATGTGTAGGTCTTAGAGCCTGAAGGACCAGTCACTTCTTTGATGATTCCATCTTTAACGGCGCGCTTAATGTCATTTCCAGCAGTTCCTTCAGAAGGAGGATCATTTGGCCTCTCCTTCTTGTAGATCTCAACGATCGCATCTTTCAATTGCTTTTGAGTCGTAGCTGTGCCGCCAAGAGTCTTCAATGCGTCGACAACAACAGCCATTTTCCCATCTACTTTAGCTGTTTTCCCCACAGAAGTGGAAAGTGCGATAGGGTGAAATCGCAAATCTTTCATCTCTAACATCATCTTGGAATTCGACTCGTAACTCCGTGCTTTCTTTTGAGTGAAAAGATGATGGGCCATTTGCTTGAGGTTGCCATCCTTATCTTTTCTTTCTTCAACAAATTCCAATTCCCAGGTATTTGCTGACCAGTCACCGATGGCGCTCGCACCACGTCCACCACCAATTCCTTTTTCAGGCCGATATTTTCCATGGTGATGGATCATCAACGGCGTAATTTTGAGCTTATCGCAGAAGTCAAAAAAGTCATCAAGAAAACGTCGCATTGCGTCGTTCGAATTTTCATCTTCGTCATGAAAGCTAATCAACGGATCAAGGACAAGGATATCAAAATTCGTTTCCCCATGGATTCGCTCAATCGGTCGCTTAAGTTTATCGGCATTAATATTCCCGGATGAACGGACGTCACCCTTCTTACCAAAGAAAAGCAATTTATCCCGAATAACATCCTGAGGAATAGCATAACTCTTTGTGATAATATCCATTCGCCGTTTCAAGCTGACAAGCGAATTTTCCGACTGGACGAATAAGACCCTATGATCACTCGACGCAATTTGAAATCTATCTAAAAGCCCATTTTGTGGAGGAAAAATAAGGTCCATGGCGATTTGTAATGTCATGACCGACTTCCCTGATCCGCCAGGACCAGTGATCAATAACGGCTCGTTCTTTGGCCAAAAGTTATCTATGAGAAATTCGAAATTTTGAGGAGAGCTCAAAACATCCAGGCCGTTCATGTAATCGTATTCAGAATCAGAAGAAG
>JAEWCY010000045.1 GCA_023390395.1 Pseudomonadota bacterium
GCCGAAGCGGCCCTGGCCGCGACCTGCCGCCGCCTGGCCGCACGTCTGCGCGCCGGCAGCATCCAGGCCGACGAGGAACTGCGCGCCCTGCGCCGGGGCCTGGCCGGCCGGCCCCAGCCGCCGCAACTGGAGCCCCTGGCCCGGGCTGTGGAACGCTTCGCCTTTGCCGAGGCCCTGGACATCCTGGGCGAGCTGGCCCAGGCTCTCGGCCTCGACGCCGGCCTCGCGGCAGGCGAGAGAAGATGAGGCCGGAGCGGGAAAACGTCATTTGCGGCGCAGCTTGCGGCCGAGGACGACGCCGATGACCACGGCGAAGACGAGGACGAGCGTGACTATGGCGAGATTGGCCCCCATGCGTGCCTCCCTTGCCCTCCCGGCGCGGCCGCGGCCGGCCCGTGGGGGCCGGGCCAGCATACAGGCGAACAGCACCCGGGGCAAAAGGGAATGCGCGCCGCATCGCGGCCGGGGGCGTCCCCGCGCCATCGGAGGATGCCATGGGCACGGTGCTTGAGGGGCTTCGCGGCCTGTTCTCGGGGTTGCGGCGTCGTCCCAAGGCGATGGGCCGGGAGGAGACGGCGGCGATCTTTCGAAACAAATACAACGAATTCCAGTCTCTGCTCGAATCCAACACCGAACTGCTCAAGATCTTTTCCGAGATGGAGGTCATGCTCGACGGCCGCGAGGTCTTCGGCATGGCGTTTATCCGTTCGCGCACCAGCCGGGCCGTGTTCCACGCCATCCGCATGATCCGCAGCTTCGAGCGCCTCTCGGGCCGGCCCCAGCCCGGCCTCCTGGCCCTGGTCGAACGGCTTTCGGCGGAAATCAAGGGCGTCCTGGAAGGCCGGGCCGCCCCCCATATGGGCAAGCCCGTGCTGCGCCTGTCCGAGGTCACGGCCGAGATGGTCGACCAGGTGGGCGGCAAATGCGCCAACCTGGGCGAGGTGGCCAACCGGGTGGGCCTGCCCGTGCCCGGCGGCTTTTGCGTCACCACCGCCGCCTTCCGGGCCTTTTTCCAGCAGGCGGGCCTGTTCGAGACCATCGCCAGCATCCGCCTCGGCATCGCCCCGGACGATCCGGCCTCCATGGCCGCCGCCGCCGAGGACATCCAGGCCGCCATCCTGCGCGCGCCCCTGCCCGGGGACCTCGCCCGGGAGCTGGAGGCCGCCGCCGGGGAAAGCGCCGGCGAGGACGGCGGCGCGGCCCGCTTCGCCGTGCGCTCGAGCGCCATCGGCGAGGACGGCGAGCTGTCCTTCGCCGGCCAGTATCTGACCATGCTCAATGTCGCCCCGGACCGCATCGTCAGTGCCTACAAGTTCGTCATCGCCAGCCTCTACACGCCCCGGGCCATGTCCTACCGCCTGCTCAAGGGCATTCCCGACGACGATGTGGCCATGGCCGCCGCCTGCCTGCGCCTGGTGCCGTCGCGGGCGGCCGGCGTGCTCTACACGCGCCTGCCGGAAGAACCCTGCCGCGACGAACTGCTGATAAACGCCGTGTGGGGGCTCGGCCCCTACGCCGTGGACGGGGTCGTCACCCCGGACGCCGTGCGCCTGGATCGGGGGACGCTGGCCGTGACGCTGCGCGAGACCGCGCAAAAGCCCCGCATGCTCGTGCCCTCGCCCACGGGCGGGCTCGCGGACGCGCCCGTGCCCGAGGACATGCGGGGCAAGCCCTGTCTGGACGACGAGGCGGCCCGCCGCCTGGGGGCCTGGGGCATGTTCCTCGAACGCCATTTCGGCCGGCCCCAGGACATGGAATGGGCCATGGACGACACAGGCGAGCTTGTGGTCCTGCAGTCGCGCCAGCTCACGGCCCTGGCCGACGGCGGCTGCCTGGCCGGCGGCCCGCCCGTGCCCGGGGCGGAGATCGTGGCCGAAGGCGGGCAGGGAGCCTGCGCCGGCGCGGGGGCCGGGCCGGTGCACCTGGTGCTTTGCGCCGACGACCTGGAGGCCTTTCCCCAGGGCGCGGTGCTGGTGGCCCCGCATAGCGATCCCCAGTTCATGGTGGCCATGAAGCGGGCGGCGGCCATCGTCACGGACCACGGCAGCGTCACCGGGCACATGGCCTCGCTGTCCCGGGAATTCGGCGTGCCCACGCTCCTCGGGCTCGAAGGGGCCACCCGCTGGCTCGCCCAGGGCGAGGTCGTCACCGTGGACGCCGCCACGGGCAGGGTCTACCGGGGGCGGGTGGAAAGCCTGCTGCGCCAGGACGACGAGATCGAGCCCTTCATGGCCGGCACGCAGGTCCACGCCATCCTGGCCGAGGCGGCCAGGCGGGTGGTGCCGCTCACCCTGCTCGACCCCAAATCCCCGGCCTTTCGGCCCGAAAGCTGCACGAGCCTGCACGACGTCACGCGGCTTCTGCACGAATGGTCCTACGGCGAGATGTTCGCGGTCAGCGACCTGGCCTCGGGCCAGCAGGGCGTGACCACGGTGCTCGACGCGTCCACGGGCCTGGACCTGCACATCATCGACCTCGGCGGCGGCCTCCGCGAGGAGGCGCACCGCAAGCGGCGGGTCGCTCCCGGCGACGTCGCCTCGCGGCCCTTTCTGGCCCTGCTCAAGGGGCTGGTCCTGACCGGGGAGGCCCTGGCGGTGCGGCCCGTCAACCTGGGCGGGTTCCTGTCGGTCATGTCCGAGCAGCTCATCGCCCAGCCCAAGGCCGGCAGCGACCGCTTCGGCGACAAATCCTACGCCATCATCTCCGATAAATACTTGAATTTCAGTTCCCGGGTGGGCTACCATTACGGCGTGCTCGACTGCTACTGCGGAGCCACGGTCAACAAGAACTACATCACCTTTTCCTTTGCCGGCGGCGCGGCCGACGACGTCAAGCGCGCCCGCCGGGCCAGGGCCATCGGCCGCATTCTGGAGGCCCTGGGATTCGCCGTGGAGGCGGCCAAGGACAGGGTATCGGGGCGCTTCCAGAAGGTGCCGGCCCCGCTGATCGAGGAAAAGCTCGCCCACATGGGACGGCTGCTGCAATTCACCCGCCAGACGGACATGCTCATGGTGAGCGAGGAAAGCGTCGAGGCCATGGTGGCCTGCTTCCTCTCCGGCGCGCCCTGTTTCGACCCGGCCGCCGCCGCCAGGGCGCAATCCTCGCCCGAGCCTCCCCAAGCCGCATCCTAAGGAGTACGACATGCCGCGTTTCGCCGCCAATCTGACCATGCTCTTCACGGAGCTGCCTTTTCCGGACCGCTTCGCGGCGGCCGCCAAGGCCGGCTTCCGCCACGTCGAGTACCTGTTCCCCTACGACTACCCGGCCAAGCAGTTGCGCGGGCTGCTCGACGACAACGGCCTGACCCAGGTGCTCTTCAACCTGCCCTGCGGCGACTGGGCCGCCGGGGAGCGGGGCATCGCCGGCCTTCCCGGCCGGGAGCGCGAGTTTCGCGAGGGGGTGGACAAGGCTCTCGAGTACGCCGAGATCCTCGGCGTCGCGCGCCTCAACTGCCTGGCCGGCAAGTTGCCGGAAGGCACGCCCATGGAGGCCGCCTGCGACGTGCTGGCCCTCAACACGGCCAACGCCGCCCGGTTGCTGGCCGAAAAGGGCCTGACCCTGGTCGTCGAGGCCATCAACCATTTCGACATGCCCGGCTTCATGCTGACCCGCACCAGCCATGTCATGGCCCTGCTCGACGTCCTCGACCGCCCCAACGTGGCCATGCAGTACGACGTCTACCACGCCCAGCGCGAGGAAGGGGAGCTTACGGCCACCATCGCCGCCAATCTGCCCCGCATCGGCCACATCCAGGTGGCGGACAACCCCGGCCGCCACCAGCCCGGCACCGGGGAGATCAACTATCCCTTCCTCTTCGCCGAGCTGGACCGTCTGGGCTACGACGGCTTCGTGGGCCTCGAATACGTGCCCGCGCCCGATACCCTGGCCTCGTTGACCTGGATTCCGGCAATGGGCCTGAGGTTATAACCCCCATCCGGGGGGCCCGGGGGGGATGATCCCCCCCGGCGGAGAGGTCCAGGAGAGGCGGCGCCTCTCCTGGTCGCCGAAGGCATATCCCAGGAGACATCACATGAAAAAAATCGGCTTCATCGGCCTTGGCATCATGGGCAAGCCCATGTGCCGCAACCTGCTTCGGGCCGGCTACGAACTGACCGTCTTCAGCCGCACCGCGGCCAACGTCGAGGCCGTGACCGCCCATGGCGCGGCCTATGCCCCCACGCCGGCGGACGTGGCCCGGGAAAGCGAACTGGTCATCACCATGGTGCCGGACTCGCCGCAGGTGCGCGAGGTGATCCTTGGCGAGGGCGGCGTCATGCACGGCGCAAGGCCCGGGCTCTACGTGGTGGACATGAGCTCCATCGCCCCCCTGGCCAGCCGGGAGATCGGGGCGGCCCTGGCCGGGGTCGGGGCGCGCTTCCTGGACGCGCCGGTCAGCGGCGGCGAGCCCAAGGCCATCGACGGCCCCCTGTCCGTCATGGTCGGCGGCGACGCGGCGGACGTCGAAACCGTGAAGCCCGTGTTGTCCGCCATGGCCGCCTCGGTGGTCCGGGTGGGCGAGGTCGGGGCCGGCAATGTGGCCAAGCTGGCCAACCAGATCGTGGTGGCCCTCAACATCGCGGCCATGTCCGAGGCTTTGGTGCTGGCGGCCAAGGCCGGGGTGGAGCCGGAGATGGTCTACCAGGCCATCCGCGGCGGGTTGGCCGGCAGCACGGTGCTCGACGCCAAGGCCCCGCTGGTCATGGACCGCAAGTTCGACCCGGGCTTCCGCATCAAGCTCCACGTCAAGGACCTGGCCAACGTCTTGCAAACGGCCAACAACTTGCATGTGCCGCTGCCGCTTACCGCCTCGGTCATGGAAGTGATGCAGGCCATGCTGGCCGACGGCTGCGGCGAGGACGATCACGGCAGCATCATCCGTTATTTCGAGAAGCTGGCCCACGTGACCGTTTCGCGCTGACATGGAGAATTGACGAATTGTCGTCAGACCCACGGCCGTGCCCGCCTGCCTGCGGGGCGCGGGCCGCATCCGGCGCGAAAGCGCCGCGAAGGAGATCGCCGTGAGAATGCGCAAACCGGCCATGGCTTTCGCCCTGGCCCTTTGCCTGGTCTGCGCCGTGGCCGTGGCCGCCAAGGTCATGAGCGTCGCGGTGCGCGACGGACAGGTGCGGGAGACGCCGTCCTTTCTGGGCAAGATCGTGGGCAAGGCCGCCTACGGCCAGAGCGTGGACGTGGCCGAGGAGCAGGGCGACTGGTTCAAGGTGACCGCGCCCGGCGGCGTGTCCGGCTGGATGCACCGCTCGGCCCTGACCGCCTCCAAGCTGGCCCTGTCCGGCGGCCAGGGCACGACCGGCAGCGTGTCCGGCAAGGAGATGGCCCTGGCCGGCAAGGGCTTTTCCGCCGAGGTCGAGGCCGACTACCGCCGCAGCCACGGCGGCGACTTCGCGGCCGTGGACGCCATGGAACGCATCAAGTACGACCCGGCCCAACTGCTGGCCTTCCTGAGCCAGGGCGGCGTGACGCCCAAGGGAGGCGCGAAATGAGGCCGCGCTTCCTCCTCTCCCTGTTCAGCCTGCTGGCGACCGGCCTGGTCCTTTACGGCTGCAACAACCCCGACGCGGTCTCGCGCGTGCTCGGCTCCCTGGGCAGCGTGGGCGGCGCGCCCGTGGGCGACTACGCCGCCTCGGCCGTCAAGGGCGCTTCGGCCGTGGCCAAGGCGGCCGAGGACTTCACCCCGGAGCAGGAATACTACATCGGCCGGGCCGTGGGCGCGTCGGTGCTGGCCAAGTACCGGCCCCTGCACGACGCCAAGGCCAACGCCTACGTCAACGAGGTGGGCCAGGCCCTGGCCATGTTCTCGGACATGCCGCAAACCTACGGCGGCTACCATTTCCTCGTCCTGGACTCGGCCGAGATCAACGCCTTCGCCGCGCCGGGCGGGCTCGTGTTCATCACGCGCGGCATGCTGCGCTGCTGCGCCGGGGAAAACGCCCTGGCCGCCGTGCTGGCCCACGAGATCGCCCATGTCCAGGGCAAGGACGCCCTGCGCTCCATCAAGCGGGCGCGCACCACCGAGGCCCTGGCCATCATCGGCGGCGAGGCCATCAAGCACGCCGGCGGCGCGGACCTCGCCCGCCTGACCAACATCTTCGCCGACTCCATCGGCGACATCATGACCACCATGGTCAATAGCGGCTACTCGCGCACCCTGGAATACCAGGCCGACAAGACCGCCGTCGCCATCCTCGCCCGCACCGGCTACGACACGGCCGGCCTGCCCGACATGCTGGCCGAGATGCAAAAGCAGCTCAAGCCCGGCGGCGCGGATTTCGCCAAGACCCACCCCGCGCCCCAGGACCGCATCACCGAACTGGCCAGCCTCGCCCGCGTGGCCGAGATCAAGGAACCCCCGGCGCGCATGGCCCGCTTCAAGGCGGCGCTCGGCAATATCTAGGGGGAGAGCAAGAGGAAGATCGGGGCGCTGCCCCGAACCCCGCCGGGGGGCATGATGCCCCCCGGTCCCCCTCGATGGTGGGCGAGCGCCCACAGCCGTCGCTCTGCGAACCAAGGAAAATCCATGCAAAAGCACTCCATCACCCCTTCCAGGGGGTCCGGGGGGGATGATCCCCCCCGGCAGGGAGGTCCAGGAGGGGCGGTGCCCCTCCTGGCCGCCGGAGGCGCCCTCCGCAAACGGCTTCTGTACGGCCTGGCGGCCGGGTTGGCCGGGCTGGTCGTGGCCTGGCTGTTGTCGCTGACCGGCATCGTCATTTCCTTCGAGGCCCGGACCTTCGACTGGCGGGCTCGGCTCATGGCTCCCGAGGGGCCGCCTTCGGACGCGGTGCGGCTGATTCTCCTCGACCAGGGGAGCCTCGACTGGGGGGCCAGGGAAAACGGCCTGTCCTGGCCCTGGCCGCGCGAGGTCTACGGCGTGATCCTCGATTTCTGCCGTCGGGCCGGGGCCAAGGCCGTGGCCTTCGACGTGCTCTACACCGAACCCTCGACTTACGGCGTGGCCGACGACGCGGCCCTGGCCGAGGCCGGGAAGCGGCTGGGGAATTTCGCCCTGCCGGTCTTTCTGGGCCGGGAATCCGGCCAGTCGGGGAGCTGGCCCGGGGACGTGCCGGCGGACACGCTTCCCCTTGCGGGGCTCGACGCGTGGCTGGCCGGGGTGGACCCGGCCGAGGCCCCGGTCTTTCCCAAGGCGGCCTTTCCCGTGCCCGAGGTGGCGGCCGGGGCCAGGATTCTCGGCAACGTGAGCCAGGAGCCGGAGTTCGACGGCGTGTACCGCAAGGTGGGGCTTTTCGGGGTTTTCGACGGCAAGGCCGTGCCGTCCCTGTCCCTGGCCGCCAGGATGCTGGCCGAGCCGGGCATGGCCGCCTCCATCGCCGGCCAATCCCTGCGCCTGGGGCCGGTGACCGTGCCCCTGGACGACGCCGGGCGCTGCATCCCGCGCTGGCGCAAATCCTCCGATTTTCCGGCGCTGTCGGCGGCGGCGGTGATCCAGAGCGAGCTGGCGCTTCGCGAGGGCGGCGAACCGGTCGTCGACCCGGCCACGCTGCGGGGCCGGTACGTGCTGTTCGGCTTTTCCGCGCCGGGCCTTCTTGACCTGCGGCCCTCGCCCGTGGCCGGGGTGACCTCCGGGGTGGAGATCCACGCCCAGGCCTTGCAGGGCATGCTGACCGGGGATTTCCTGCGGGTCGTGCCCCACTGGGCGGGCTGGTGGCTGGCGGGGGCGCTGGCCGTGGCCGGGGCGACGCTGGTGTCGCTTTCCAGCGGCGCGGCGGCCATGACCGCCGCCATCGTCGTTTTCGCGCCCCTGCCCCTGGCCCTGGCCCTGGGCGGCTACGCCCTGGGCTGGTGGCTGCCCCTGGCCTTGCCCGAGGCGGCCGTGGCCGCCGCGCTGGTGGTGGCGGTCGTGGCGAGCTACGCCACCGAGGGCCGGCAGAAGCGCTTCATCAAGTCGGCCTTCAAGCAGTACCTGAGCCCTGACGTCATCGAGGCGCTCATCGCCCATCCCGAGCGCATGGCCCTCGGCGGCGAGCTGCGCGAGCTGACCATCTTCTTCTCCGACCTCCAGGGCTTCACCACCATCTCCGAGGGCCTCTCGCCCCAGGCGCTGACGGCGCTGCTCAACAAATACCTCACGGCCATGACCGACGTCATCCTGGAGGAGGGGGGCACGGTGGACAAGTACGAGGGCGACGCCATCATCGCCTTCTGGAACGCGCCGCTGGACCAGCCCGACCACGCCGCCAGGGCCGTGCGCGCGGCCCTTCGCTGCCAGGACCGGCTGGCCGAGCTGCGCCCGGCCTTCCGGGAGCTTTCCGGCCACGACCTTTTCATGCGCGTGGGGCTCAACACCGGCCAGGCCGTGGTCGGCAACATGGGCTCGGATTCGCGTTTCGACTACACCATGCTCGGCGACGCCGTGAACCTGGCTTCGCGCCTGGAGGGCGTCAACAAGCAGTTCGGCACGTTCACCATGATGTCGGAGGCCACGCGCCAGGCGGCGGGAGAGGCTTTCGCGTCGCGTCGCCTCGCCCTGGTGGAGGTGGTGGGCCGGGCCGAGGCGGTCACGGTCTGCGAGCCGCTCTGGCCCCGGGCGGCCGAGGAGGGTGGGGCGGCCCTCGATGCCTTCGCCGCCGCCCTGGAGGCGTTTGTCGCCGGCGACTTCCCGGCGGCGCTGGAAGGATTTTCCGCCCTGGCCCTAAACGACGCGGCGGCCGCGTCCTACGTGGAACGCTGCCGCCGCCTGATCGCCGATCCCCCGTCCGGGGAATGGACCGGGGTGTGCAAGATGACCTCGAAATAGCCGGCTAGACGCCCTCGCGCAGCCATTCGGCGAAGTCCGACAGCTCGCCGTTCCAGCCTTGGCTCAGGCGCACGGCCAGGAACTGGGCGTAGAGGGCGTCGAAAAAGCCCGAGCATTTCTCCACCAGGTAGAGCTTTTCCAGGACCTTGGCGTCCGGGTCGTCGCCCTCTTCGCTGCGCGTCTCCATCTTGGGCGTGCGCAGGGAGTTGAGGGTGAAGTCGTCGGCCTTGACCGTGACGGTCCAGGTCTCGCCGTCCTGTTCGAAGCGGATGAGCGCCCGGTCCACGCGTTTGCCGCTTTTAAGCCCCAGGCGCGCCTCGGCGAACTGGGCATGGGGCCCGGAGACCGTGGCCGTCTCGGCGTCCTCGCCCTCGCCGCCGCGCACCGAGATCTTCTGCTCCAGGTACACGTTGACCTCGGAGCCGTCGGGCAGCTTGAAGAGCCAGCCGCTTTTCTCGCTTTTAAACCAGAGCCAGGTCAGGAAATCCTGCCCCAGCACCGGATTCTTGGCTTCCGCCATATTGATGTCCATCAGCCGTCCTCCCGGCATTGCCGCGATAGTTGGTCCTAGCCCCAGGTGGGGAGGTCCAGGAGGGGGTCACCCCCTCCTGGCCGCCGGAGGCGTCTTCCCCTCTTCCTCTCCATCTACCCGGCGAAATGGCTGGGTTCGAGGTGTTCCAGGGCCAGGGAGCGTTCGACGCCGAGGAGGCGTTCGGCCAGAAAGGCCGGGGTCTGGGGCTCCAGGTGCATCTCGAACGTCATGGTGAAGAGGTCCTCGAAAAGCGTCTGCACCTTGCTGTTGGTGGAGCACAGCCAGACGACCTGGTCCAGGGTGTTCCAGACCGCCTCGAACACGGCCGGGATGGGCAGGGCGCGGGCCATGAGCGAGAGCTTGATCCGTTCGGCGATCTCCTTCTTGCGCTCCTTGGACACGAAGTTCTTGCCCGAGGCCAGGTTGTGTTCCTTCTCCTGGTCGATGGCCAGGCGCATGTGCTTTTTGAGCACCGCCGGCGAGACGCGTCGGGTGTCCAGGCGCAGGGAGAAGGCCATGTAGTGGCCTTTTTCCGGGGGCGCGCCGCGCCATTCGGTGTCCAGGTAGTCCTCGAAGGCCACCCAGCCGAAGGAGCGCTCGTCGGCCGTGTTGTCGATGTCGTTGAAGGCGTATTTTTTTAGGCGGTCCGGGGCTTCGCGCAGGATGTCCTTCTTGACCTCCCCCACGATCCTGTACCGGGTGAACCCGCCGCTGGCTGCCAAAAGTCCCAAGGCGTCCTCCTTTGCCCGCCGGGGAATCCGGCCGGCGCGTGGCATGGGCCTGGGTGATAGATCAAATCCGGGATTCGCGCCAGGGGCGGGGGAGGGGCGGGAAAAACCGTTGGCATATGCACCTGTTGGCAAAAAACGCCGCAACGGCGTTGGCCCGCCTTATGCAATGACGTCAGGAAACGGAGGTGACGACCATGGCCGTTATCCGCATGGGCCACTCGGACGGCAGGATGCGCATCGGATCGTTCACCCGCAAGGCCGCCACGTCCTCCGGGTGCAACGAACCCTTCAAGAACGCCTACTGGTGCCCGAAAAGAAAGTGGTTTGCCAAGGAGCCCTGTCCCTTTTCCAACCGGTTCGAATGCATGAGCTTCGCCCGCTTCAGCGGGGCCATCTGAAGCCGAAA
>JAEWCY010000098.1 GCA_023390395.1 Pseudomonadota bacterium
CCAGGGAGCCGGTATCGCGCACGCCGCCGCAGGCATTGGGCTGGCCGGTCAGGGAAAAGCTGGTGGAGCCGGGCTTGCAGATCTTGCCCGTGAGCAGATGCAGGTTGTGCACCAGGTTGTTGGCCCAAACCCCCTGGATGCGCTGGTTGAGCCCCATGCACCACAGCGACATGGTGGCGCTCGAGGAGGCGAAGAGCTTGGCCGCCGCCACGATGGAGGCGGCCGGCACGCCGGTGATCTCCGCCGCCTTCTCGGGCGGGTACTGGGCCACGAAGGCCCGGTACTCGTCGAAGGTCCGCTCCTCGGGCTTGCCGTCCACCATCTGCCGAAACACCGTGTACTTGCCGTGGAAGCGCGGCTCGTCCATCTCCTCGTTGATGATGACGTGGGCCATGGCGTTAAGTAGCGCCAGGTCCGTGCCCGGCACGATGGCCAGGTGCAGGTCGGCGATGCGGGCGGTGTTGGTGAGCCGGGGATCGACCACCACCACCTTGACGTTGGGGTCGGCCTGCTTGCGGGCGGCCAGCCGGCGGAAGAGCACCGGATGGCACTCGGAGGTGTTGGAGCCGATGACGAAGAAGCAGGTGGCGGCGTCCATGTCCTCGTAGCAGCCCATGGGCTCGTCCTTGCCGAAGGTGGTCACGTAGCCGCCCACGGCCGAGGCCATGCACAGGCGCGGGTTGCCGTCCACGTTGTTGGACTTGAGCCCGGCCTTGAAGATCTTGTTGGCCAGGTAGGACTCTTCGGTCAGCGCCTGGCCCGAGCCGTAGTAGGCCACGGCCTTGGGACCGTGCTTTTCCAGCGCTTCCTTGAAGCGCGCGGCGGTGAGGCCGAGCGCCTCGTCCCAGCTGGCTGGCGTGAGCTGGCCGTTTTTGCGGACAAGCGGCCTGGTCAGGCGGTCCGGGGCGTTGACCACGGCCGGCAGGAGCGCGCCCTTGAGGCATAAAAGGCCCTTGTTGTGGTTGTTGGGATCACCCTTGACCATGACCACCTTGCCGTCGCGCACCCCGACCATCACCCCGCAGCCCGTGCCGCAGTAGCGGCACACGCCCTTGACCCAGGTCTGCGGCCCCTGGTCCGGGGCGGCCGTGGCCCGCGCCGGATCGAGGAGGGCAAAGGCGGCCATCACGGCGGAATATTTTATGAAGTCTCGTCTGGTCAGCGACATGTCGCTCCTCCTTGGCTCGGCCGGGCTGGGGTCGTGTCCTGGCTGTCCGCGCACGCCTTTGGCGGCGGCGTGTCGGAAGAATGTCTTGCGCGCCTCATTCGGCTTTTTCCTTGGAAACGGACTTGGTGAAGGCGTCGTGGTGCAGGGAATTGGCGTGGAAGCCGTGGCAGCCGTCGCAGTGGTCGCGCACGCCGAACTTCTCGGCCATGCGCTGCATGGCCGGGGCGTGGCAGCGCTGGCAGGCCACCTCGGCGCTGGGGTTGGCGGAAAAGGGCACCGAGCCCTTGCCGTCGGGCAGGCCGTGGCAGACGTAGCATTTGACCAGCAGCATGCCGTGTTTGCTCTCGAACCAGTCCTGGGCCACCTTGGGCGTGGCCTTCCTGTGGCAGGCGTAGCAGTCGCCCTGCTCGTCCGTGACCTCGCCGTGGCGGACCTTGGCCCCTTCGCAGCGGGTGCCGGTAAATCCCAGGCTCAGGTAGGAGAAGTAGGCCGCGACCAGGGCGGCCAGCCCCAGGACGACGAGAAGCCGGGTGCGTTTGTTCATGACGGTTCCCTCGTGGCCTGCCGGGCTTATTCCCCGGCCTGGGGCAGTTTGGCGGCGAAGGCGGCGTTGACCGCGTATCGCCGGTCGAAGACGGGCAGGTGGGCCATGTTGGCGTGGCAGCCGGCGCAGGTCCGGCGGGCGTTGCCGTCCTTGCCGAGCCAGGCGTCGTGGGCCTTCCTGCCTTCCGGGCTGATGGGCTCGCCCTTGACGTTTTTCGTCAGGTCGGCGTGGCAGGCCCGGCAGCTGGCGTCGGCCACGAAGCGCCGGGCCACGCCCTGCATCTCTCGCCGGTCCAGGTCGTCGACGTCGCCGAGGAGATGGGCGGCGGCGTCGCGCACGCCGAGGTAGGACTTCACCATGAAGTAGTCGAGGCCGTATCCCGGGGGCATGTGGCACTGGACGCAGGTTATGGGATTCTTGTCCTTGTCCACGGCGTGGGCAGAACGTTTGAGCTCGAAGCCATGCGTCTCCATCTCGTGGCAGGAAAGGCAGAATTCCGTGGTGGATGTCTTCCTGATGGCGTACACGCTGCTTAGCGCAATAAAGGCCGCAAGGCAGGATATCGTCACAACAGCGGTCTTTTTCATGGGAACTTCCCGCGTTTCCTTGGCTGCATCTGTCCAATGGTCGGTTGTTCCAGACAAAAAGCAAGAGACATGCCATGGGGGCGGCCCCCCGGGAAGGCGCGGGAATCGCGGCTTTGGCCTGTTGGCGTGACAGTGCCGGGTGTCCGCTTTCCCTGACTGTTGTCAGGAAAAACAGACACTGTCGGATGGATATGACAGGTCGCGGCGTTTCGCCCGGGGCGCGTTTCCATCCGGCGGCAAGAGCCACAGGGGAGCCCGAGGCCCGCTCCGGGCCGGTTCGGCCCGTTTCGGCGCCGGTCGGGCCGGCGACAGGGCGGGCTGGTTTGCCTTTTGCACAGGCCGCCTTGCCGGGATGTCGGTGGGCGGCTTCCCGATTTTTGGCCAAAGGAAGGAAGGGACGAGATGCCGAAGAAGATCCACCTGGCCCTGGCCGGCCTGGTCGTGGCCGCAGCAGGGCTCTTTCTGGCCCTGGGGCCGCCGCGGCTGCTGGCCAAATCCGAAAGCCCGGATTTCTGCGCCTCCTGCCACGTCATGGAGGCGCAGTACGAAGCCTGGTTCCATCAGGGCGCGCACCGGCGCAAGGCCTGCGTGGAATGCCACCTGCCGGGCGACAGCATGGCGGGGCACTACGTCTGGAAGGCCATCGACGGCATGAAGGACGTGGTGGTGTTCCACTCCGGCCGCGTGCCGGAAAACATCCGCATCTCCGCCCACGGCAAGGAGGTGCTGCAGGCCAACTGCATCCGCTGCCACGAGGCGGCCGTGGACATGATCGACAAGGGCCGTCCCTGCACGGACTGCCACCGCCGCATCACCCACGCCCGGACCGGGGCCGTGGAAACGCGCTGACACGGACAGACAACCATCCAAGAGAGGAAGACCATGCGAGGCAAAACCGTCATCAACGCCGCCCTGGCCCTGGGGATCGCCGCATTCCTGTTCGTGCCCTACGCCTGCTCGCCGCCCAAGCCCGAACCGGTCAAGACCGTGACCATCCCGGACGGCGAGATCGACCCGGCCGTGTGGGGCAAGGCCTATCCCGAGGAATACGAGAGCTGGAAGAAGACCGAACAGCCCGAACCGGCCGGCAAGAGCAAGTACAAGCGCGGCTTCGACGCCGACGGCATCACCTACGACAAGCTGGCCGAATTTCCGTACATGGCGCTTTTGTTCAACGGCTGGGGCTTCGGCGTGGAGTACAACGAGCCGCGGGGCCACTCGCACATGGTGCGCGACCAGCTGGAGATCGACGCCTCGCGCCTCAAGGCCGGCGGCGTGTGCCTGACCTGCAAGACGCCCTACGCGCCGATGCTGGAAAAGGAGATGGGCGTCGAATACTACAAAATGCCCTACAAGGACGTGCTCAACAGGATCCCGGAGAAATTCCGCAACCTGGGCGTGGCCTGCATCGACTGCCACGACAACAAGGACATGTCGCTCAAGATTTCGCGCGGCTTCTCCCTGGGCGAGGCCCTCGATTCCATGGGCGTCAAGCAGGCGGATCTTACCCGCCAGGACATGCGCTCCGTGGTCTGCGCCCAGTGCCACGTGACCTATAACATCAACAAGAACGCCGAAATGCAGTCCGTCGGCCTCATCTTCCCCTGGCAGGGGAGCAAGTGGGGCGGCATCACCATCGAGGACATCGTCAAGCGCATCGCCCACGACGACACCCTCAAGGAGTGGAAGCAGACCGTCACCGGCTTCAAGCTGGCCTACATCCGCCACCCCGAGTTCGAACTGTTCTCCAACAAGAGCGTGCACTGGAAGGCCGGGGCGGCCTGCGCCGACTGCCACATGCCCTACACCAAGGTCGGCGTGCGCAAGGTCTCGGACCACCGGGTCATGAGCCCGCTTAAAAACGACATGAAGGCCTGCATGCAGTGCCACACCGAGACGGCCGACTGGCTCAAGGAGCAGGTGGTGGCCATCCAGGACCGCACCGCCTCCCTGCAGATCCGGGCCGGCAACGCCACGGCCACGGCGGCCAAGCTCTTCGAGGCCGTGCACAAGGCCCGCGACGCCGGCAAGGCCATCGACAAGGCCCTCTACGACAAGGCCAAGGAGTTCTACGAGGAAGCCTTCTACCGGTCGCTTTTCATCGGCGCGGAAAACTCCATGGGCTTCCACAACCCCACCGAGGCCCTGCGCGTGCTCGGCGACTCGGTGGCCTTCGCGGCCAAGTCCGAAGGCTACCTGCGCCAGATCCTGGCCAAGGCCGGCGAGGACGTCCCGGTCAAGGTCGATCTGGAACTGGCCAAGTACCTGGAGGGGCGCGGCGCGAAGAAGCTCGGCAATCAGCCCCAGCAGGAGTTCAAGGATCCTCTGGGCGTCCAGGAACGCTTCTAGTGGGAGTCTTGAAAAATACGGTGGTATTTTTCAGGAAAAGCTGACGGTTGCGTAGACTGTCCGTGAAGCGCGCCTGCCCGCGCCTCGCGGACGCCGCCCCAGGCGCGCGGCCTGGCCGGCGGCGGGCGAGGCCCGTCCGGACTCCCGGGCGGGCCTTTCGCCCGGCCGCCCCTGGTTTCCCGGCCCGGATCGGGGTAGGGTGGCGGCGAAATCGCGCAAGGAGTGGACCATGATCACCCATATCGTCATGTGGACCCTGAAGGATGCGGCCGAGGGCCGGGACAAGGCCGCCAACGCGGCCGAGATGCAGGCCCGGCTGCTGGCCCTGCCGGCCAAGGTGCCGCTGGTCGTGGACATGCAGGTGGCCGTGGGCGGGGCGATCTTCGCCTCCGTGCCGCCCACGGACATCGTGCTCTACACCACCTTCCGGTCCAAGGAGGACCTGAACGCCTACGCCGTGCACCCCTTGCACGTGGAAGTGGTGGAGTTCATCAAGAAGGTGGTTTCCGAGCGCCGGGTGGTGGATTTCGAATCCTAGCCCCGGCCTGGCGCGCGTCCCTTGGCCCGCCGTCCCCTGGACGGCGGGTTTTTTCATTCGCGAAAAGCCGATCCGAGACCGTTTTTTCTTACCTTGTCTCGAGGACATTCCGGGCAACCGGTTCCCGGGTGCGCCAGCGGGGCGTTTTTCGGTGGACGCCGCGCCCTGTCGGCTGTATTTCCAGGCCTGCTGCGGGACAGGCCCGCAGCATTCACCACCTGAAAAGGCGATGCTCCGCGACATGGGTTTTCTGCGACTGATCCTGGCCCTTTCCGTCGTCATCGGCCACAGCGACCATTCCTTCGGACTGCCGGGGCTTGACACCACCCTGGCCGTGCGGTCGTTCTACGTCATTTCCGGATTCTACATGGCGCTGGTGCTCTCCACGAAGTACCGAGACAAGCCGTATTACGTCTTCGTGAAGAGCCGTTACCTGCGCCTTTTCCCCCTTTACTTCGCCGTGCTCGTCCTGACCCTGGCCTACGGCGGCGTCACCTGGGCGGTCGTCGGTTCGGTGCAGTGGCCGCTCGGCGGCTGGGCGAACACCCTGGCCAGGCTGGGCGATCTGCCCATCGCCTGCTACGCCTTGTCCAACGTGTTCCTCTTCGGCCAGGACGTGCTTTCCTTTTTCAACGTGTCCGAGAACGGGCGGCTGGTCTTCGATTTCCTCGGCCGGCTGTCCCACACCTCCTTCGGCGGCTACATGCTCGTGCCGCAAGCCTGGACCCTCGGGCTCGAACTGGCCTTCTACCTCGTGGCGCCCTTTTTCATCGCCGGCCCGGCCCTGGCGGTCCTCGGCGTCGTCCTGGGGAGCTGCCTGCTGCGCTTCGTCGCCTTTCCCGCCTGGGGCGTCGATGCCGACGCCTTCGGCTACCGCTTCTTTCCCTTCGAGATCGTGTTTTTCTGCTGCGGCGGGCTGGCCTACAAACTCTACGCCCGCTACCGCGCCAGCGGCATGGGCAGGCTGCCCCACATCGTCGCCGTGCTGGCCCTGGCCCCGCTCTTCCTTTCCCTCGGCTGGAACATCCCGGACCCGGCGCGCTACGCCGCCCTGACCCTGGGCATTCCGTCGCTTTTCCTGCTGACCAGAAACAGCCGCCACGACCGGCTCGTGGGCGAGCTGTCCTACCCTGTCTACATCAGCCACATGCTCGTGCTCTACGCCATCACGCAGTACACCCGCGTGGGCTACGAGCTTCCCGGCGTCCTCGGCACGCTGGCCCTTTCCATGCTGCTGTACCTCGGCGTGGAGCGCAGGGCGGAAGCCTGGCGCGGGCGGGTCGTGGCCGGGACGACGCGCCGTTTCCCCTCGGCCAGGGGGCTGGCGGCGGTCGCCGTCTGCGTCCTGGTGGTCGTGGCCGCGCCCCTGGCCGGCAAGGCGGTCCTGGTGCGCGAGCACCTCTCCCAGAGCGCCGCCATCGCCGACTACGACTTCCTCCAGGGCAACCCGGAGAAAATGGTGCTCATCGGCTTCGACCCGCCCGAGGAAAACGCTTCGGGAAGATGGCGCTGGGGGCTGGGCGAGAAGTCCGAAATCCTCTTCTCCCTGCCCCGCGCGATCAATTTCGACCTCGCCTTCCAGTTCTTTCCCGTGGCCGACGGCCAGACCGTGTCCGTCTATTGCAACGACCTGCTCCTGGAGACGTTTCGCCTGGACAAGGACGCCTCGGTCTACAGGAAATACGCCCTGCCGGCCCGCAAGTCGGGCAATGTCGTGCGCTTCGTCTACGGCGACTGGAACGGCCGCGCCGTCCGCCACGTGCCGCAGGACGCCCGCCCCCTGGCCGTTCGCTTCAACACGCTCGCAATCACCTTCTGACGGCCCGTCCCGGGTTTCCTCGTTTGACTTGCCGCTTTGTGGGCCTTGTTTTTTCAAGGCAGTCCCTTGGGGAAAACGCTCCGGTCCCGGCCTTCGGGAAGGGGCGCTTCTTGGCTCCGGGCGGCCTTTCCATCCGCCGCCGGTTCCCCGGACAACCTTGCGCCACCGTCCTTGACGCCTGCCGGGAGGGGCGGTGGCGTGGACACGGCCGGGCCGCTTCCGGCCGCGGACGTCGGAACACGGGGCGCGAAGCAAGATTTTCCTTGCATGGACGCCTCGATACGTCATACCGAGAACAAATCGGGCAACGCGCCTGCGGCGTTGCGCAAGGATGCCGGCCGCGGGTCGGGACGCGACGGAAAGGTCCCGCGTCCGCGAAGGTGAAGGCGGCGCTCCCCTTGGCCGTTCCTGATCCTGTCCGCGCCGGGCGCTTATGCATCGCCCGCGATGCAGGGCGTGCTTCTCTTCCAGTGGCTGCTGTCCGCGTGGCCGCGTCGTTTTTGCGGTGCGGACGCCGTTTGCGGGACAAGGTTGTTTTCCCGCCTTCCCGTTGCAGCGTTCCGGGATGTCCGGGGCCGGGTGGAAACATCCGCCGTTTTTCGCAACCAGCAATCGAATGCATGAGGAATGACCATGCGCAGATGCTTCGTTGTCCCGCTTTTCGCGTCGTGCCTGCTCGCCGTCGCCTGGTCGGCCGTGCTGGCCTGCACGAGCGTGCGTATAAAGACCACGGACGGCCTGGTCTTTTACGCCCGAACCATGGAAGGTGAATGGACGTTGCAGACGGTGCTCGGCGTGGTGCCCAAGGGCACGCCCTTCGTCGGCACCCTGCCCGACGGCGGCAAGGGCGTGGCCTGGAAGAACAAGTACGCCTTCGTCGGCATGTTCGATTTCGGCATGCCCCTGGCCTCGGACGGCATGAACGAAAAGGGCCTGGTCGTGGGCCAGCTCTTCCTGCCGGGCTACGCTTCCTACGAGCCCTTCGAGCGCTCCAAGGCGGGCAGGACCCTGGCCCAGTACGAGTTCGGCACCTGGCTGTTGTCCAACTTCGCCAGCGTGGCCGAGGTGCGCAAGGGCTACCGCGACGTGCGCGTGTGCCAGGGCCCGGTCGGCGACGCCGGCCCCCTGCCGCTGCACTACGTGGTGCACGACCCCTCGGGCGACTGCGTGGTCATCGAGTACACCGCCGGCAAGGTGGCGATCTACGACAACCCGCTCGGCGTCATGACCAATTCCCCCACCTTCGACTGGATGCTCACCAACCTCGACAACTACATCAGCCTGTCGGTCATAAACACTCCGGAGAAAAAGCTCGGCGGCGTGACGCTCAAGCAGTTCGGCCAGGGCACGGGTCTTTACGGCCTGCCCGGCGACTACAGCCCGCCCAGCCGTTTCGTGCGCATGGTGGCGCTGAGCCAAGCGGCGCTTCCGGCCAAGGGCGCGACGGCCGGGCTCAACCAGGCCATCACCATCCTCGACAACGTGGACATCCCCATCGGCGCGGTGCGCGGCTGGGAAGGCAAGCAGGAGCGCTTCGACAAGACCATCTGGTCCGTGGTCGCGGACACGGCCAATTTGCGTTACTACTACCGCAGCATGGACAACAAGAACTGGCGCTACGTGGACGTGGCCAAGGCCGTGGCCAACGCCAAGGGCATCGAGAGCATTCCCGTCTTCATTCCGGTCGATTATCCGGACACGACGTCCCAGGCCAAGCCCTTCAAGTAGGGCGCGGAGACTTCGATACGGCGGACGCGGCCCGGTCCCGGCTCCTTATGGAGCCGGCC
>JAEWCY010000030.1 GCA_023390395.1 Pseudomonadota bacterium
ATTTCGGGCAACGTGCTGGCCGGCTTTGCGGCCTGCGGGTTGCCCGAAATTCCGCGACCACCACTGCCGACGCCACGCCGCCCGACGTTCCCGTCCGCCTCCCCTCCCGCACCCGTCGGGGAGGGTCCGGGAGGGGGTCACCCCCTCCCGGCCGCCGGAGGCATTAAAAAAATCCCGCCTCCAAAGGCGGATGGACCAGATACGCCACTCCCTCCGCCGTTCCCGTCGCCGTCGCCCCAGCCGCACCTTCCCCCTCCCGCGCCGGGGCCAGGCGGACCTTGCGGCCTTCGACGCGCAGCCGGCCGGCGGCCAGCCAGGCCAGGGCCTGGGGGTAGATGCGGTGTTCCATGGCCAGGATGCGCGCGGCGAGGCTGGCCGCGTCGTCGTCCGGCAGGGCCGGCACGGCGGCCTGGATGACGATGGGCCCGTTGTCCATTTTCTCGTCCACGAAATGCACGGTCGCTCCGGCGATGGTCACGCCGTAGGCGGCCGCGTCGGCCTGGCCGCGGATACCGGGGAAGCTCGGCAGCAGCGCCGGGTGGATGTTGAGGATGCGGTCGCGGAAGGCGGCGATGAATTCGGGGGCGAGCAGGCGCATGAAGCCGGCCAGGACCACGGCCCGGGCTCCGCTTTCCCGCACGGCGGCAAGCAGCGCCGCGTCGAAGGCGGCCCGGTCCGGGAAGTCGCCGTGGGGCAGGACGCGGGCGGGGATGCCGTGTTCCCGCGCCCGGTCCAGGGCCTTGGCGTCGGCCTTGTTGGAGACCACGGCCGTGATGCGGGCGTCGATGCGGCCCGCCTCGATATGTTCGATGATGGCTTGCAGGTTCGAGCCCGTCCCCGAGACGAGGACGGCGACCGGCAGCGTCACTTCGCGTCTCCGCTAGCCAGGGCGTCGGCCACGAGGGCCTCGGCCAGGGCCGGCACGGTGTAGGCCTCGGCCACGACGTCGGGGGCGAGGCCGTATTCGCCGAGGGTCTTGGCCGTGATCGGCCCGATGCAGGCCGTCTTGACCTGGTGTTCCTTGAGGAGCTCGGGCGTGATCCTGGCGAAGAAGTTTCTGACCGTGGAGGAGCTGGTGAAGGTCACGTAGCGGATCTCGCCGGATTTGACGGCCTCGACGATCTCGGCCGGGTCCTGGTCGGCCGGGCGGGTGTCGTAGACCGGCAGCACGTCGACCTCGGCCCCGGCTTCGGCCAGTTTTTCCGGGAGCACCTCCCGGGCCTCGCGGGCGCGGGGGATGAGCACCTTGGCCCCGGCCACGCCCCGGGCGAGCAGGCCTTCGACCACGGATTCGGCCACGAAGCGCTCGGGCAGGAAATCGGGCCGGATGCCGCGCGCGGCCAGGGCCTCGGCCGTGGCCGGGCCGATGGCCGCCACCTGGATGCCGGCGAAGGCTCGCGCGTCCAGGGCCAGGGCGTCGATCTCGTCGAAAAAGCATTTGACGCCGTTGACCGAGGTGAAGACCACCCAGTCGTAGTTGTAAAGCCGCTCCAGGGCCTCGCGCACCGGCGTGGCGTCGACCAGGGGCACGATTTCGATGGCCGGGAATTCGTGGCAGCAGGCTCCCTGCTCGGCCAAAAGGCGCACCAGGTCGCTCGCCTGTTCGCGGCTTCTGGTCACGACCACGCCCTTGCCGAGCAGCGGCCGCTTCTCGTACCAGGACAGCGTCTCGCGCAGGGAGACCACGCCGCCGACAACGAAGAGCGACGGCGGGGCGAAGCCGTGTTTGGCCGCCTCCTCGGGCATGGTGGCCAGCGTGGCCACCAGGCTTTTATGGCGGCAGGTGGTGCCCCAACGCACCAGCGCGGCCGGGGTGTCCCCGGGCATGCCGGCGGCCATGAGGTTTTCCGTGATATGGGGGAGGTTTTTGACCCCCATGAAAAAGACCAGGGTGGAGCCCGAAGTGGCGAAGGCTTTCCAGTTGAGGGAGCTTTCGGCCTTGGTCGGGTCCTCGTGGCCGGTGATGAACGACACCGAGGAGCAAAACGACCGGTGGGTGATGGGGATGCCGGCGTAGGCCGGGGCGGCCACGGCCGAGGTGACGCCGGGCACCACCTCGAAGGGGCAGCCGGCGGCCACGAGCTCCTCGGCCTCCTCGCCGCCGCGCCCGAACACGAAGGGGTCGCCGCCCTTGAGCCGGGCCACGGTCTTGCCCGAGGCGGCCATGGCCACGAGCAGCTCGTTTATCTTGTCCTGGGGCAGGGTGTGGTCGCCGCCCTTCTTGCCGACGTAGTAGATTTCCGCGTCGGGGCGGGCGAAATCGAGGAAGGCCTTGTTGGCCAGGTAGTCGTAGACCACGACGTCGGCCCGGGAGAGGATTTCCTTGGCGCGCAGGGTGAGCAGCCCCGGGTCGCCGGGACCGGCCCCGAGAAGATAGACTTTGGACATGGAATCGCCTTTGGCTGGAGTAACGAAGCCGCGAAGACCGCGACATAGCGGGGAACGGCCCGTCTTTCAAGGGGGCCGGCCCGGCCGGCGGCCCGGGGGAGGCCCCGGCCCGATGGACGAAGAAGCGCCGGGAGCCGGCTAGGGGCCGTCGTGCCAGTCCTTTTGCGCCCCGCACAGGCACAGGTTGGCCGCCAGGTCGAGGACGCAGTCGCTGGCCAGGCGTCCGGTCGAGGACACCAGCATGGCGGCGCGGCCCTGGTCCGGCACCATGCCGTTGTCGAAGAGGTAGCTTACGACCACGCGCTTGTTGCCGCCTTCCAGGGGCGTGACGGACTCCACCCGCGCCTCGTAGAGGCCGAGGCTGTGGCAGCGTTGCCAGACCTTGGAGAAAAGGGTCAGATAGCGGGCTTCCGAGCCGCCGGTGGCCCTGGTGCAGCCCAGGCCCGCTGCCACGAGGACGGCCGCCAACGCCAGGGAGGCAAGCGTCGAGTATCGCATGAAGGCTCCAACGTGTTTTTGGGGAAGATACATGGATTCGTCAAAACGGCAACCCCGCCCGGACGCCGCGACGGCTTTGACTTACGCCCGCGAACGTTGCAAAACGGCTTCGTTCGCCAGGAGGACCGCCGTGTCGCCGCGCCTTTTCACGCGCCTGTTGCCCCTGCTCCTGTTGTGCTGCGCCCTGGGCGCGCCCGTCCTGGCCCAGGAGGACTACCGCGCCGTGCTGGCCGACCAGGCGGGCCTGTTTCCCGGCGCGGAGTTTAAGAAGATCTTCCGGTTTCCCAAGGCCACGGTGGTGACCTTCGAGACCGGCGAGCCGCCGGCGGCCGTCAGCGCCTTCTATAAAAAGGACATGACCGCCCGGGGCTGGAACGTGGAAGTGGACGACGTGAACGATACGGCTTCGTATCTGCTTTTGACCAAGAAGGGCCGACGCTGCATCGTGGAGGCCCAACGGGGGCTGCCGGGCCGCACCGGCTTCAGCCTGAGCCTCTAGCCCGCCCCCGATCCCGGATGCCGCATTGATGCTTGCGCGCCTTTTTTCCGCGACGGCCCCCGCTGGGGCACGCTCCTAGGCCACGCCCATGCCGAGCGCCGCACCGTCCAAGCTCGCAGGGAGCATCCGCCGCCTGCCCCGTGTGATCGCCATCATCGCCGTGTGCGGGGCGCTGCTGGTCTTCGCCCTGCCCTACGCCGCCCGCCAGGTGATCGGCGCGCAGCGCCTCAAGGCCGTGGCCGAGCAGGCCCTGACCGACGCCCTGGGCCGCCGCGTGACCATCGAGGGCGAGGTGTCGGTCATGTTCGCGCCCTGGTTCGGCCTGGCCATGGGGCCGGTGGCCGTGGCCGAGGGGCCGGGCTTCGGCGACGGCCCCATGCTCTCGGCCCGCCGCCTGGAAATGACCATCCGCATGCTGCCCCTGGCGGCGCGGGTGGTGTCGCCGGGCTCGGTGCGGGTGCGCGACCTGGCCGTGCACCTGCGCCGCGACGCTTCGGGCCGCGGCAACTGGGAGGACCTCACCGCCCCGCGCACGACCGCAGCGACCGAAGCCCCGGGTTGGGAGATCGCCCCGGAACCGCGCGACATTCTGGTGGAAAACGCCTCCGTGGACTACCGCGACGCGGCCACGGGCCAGGCCATGTCCGTGCGCGACGTGACGCTCAAGACCGGCCACGGCCAGCCTTTCTCCTTTTCCCTGGCCTTCCGGGCCAACGGCTTCCTGCCCGGCGGCTCCCTGGAGTGCCACGCCGGGGGCAAGGCCTCCCTGGACCCGGCCAGCGGCGCGTTCACCCTGGAAAAGACCCTGGTGGAAAGCGCCCTTGTCCTCGACCGACCCCTGGCGGCCGGCGGAGCCTCGCCCACGCGCGTGGTGGCCCGCCTGGCCGCCGCCTACGATCCGGCCACGGCCCGGCTTTCCATCACCGATCTCGACGCCCGGCTGCCCGGAGCGCGGCTGACCGGCTCGGCCCTGGCGGACGCGCCGGCCGGGGTTCCCAAGGTCCGCGCCGCCCTGACCCTGGACCTGGACATGCACGGCTCCTGGCGCGACATCCTGGGGCTGGTTCCGGCCGAGGGCCCGGACAGCCTCGTGGCCGCGCCGCCGGCCACTCCCCGCGAGCCGGCTCCGGCCGCCCCCGAGGACGCCGTGTTCTCGGCCGAGATCCCGCCGCCCGGGCCGGGTCGGGCCTCGCTCACCCTCAACCTCTCGGCCGAACCCGGCCTTTTCTCCGTGGACGGCCTGACCCTGGCCCTGCCCAAGGGCCGCATCGTAGGCGCGGGCCGGTTCGCCCCGGGCGCGCCCGCCTCCCTGGACGCGAGCCTTCGGGCCGAGGACGTGGATTTCGACGCCCTGCCCAGGCCCGCCGGCCGGACCACCTGGCCCTGGCCCCTGCCCTGGCCCACGGACGGCGCGGCCGACGCCCGGCTGGAGCTGCGCCGCTGCAAGATCGGCGGGCTGACCGTATCCGACGGCCACGTCACCGGCCAGGCCCGGGACGGCATCCTGCGCCTGGCCCCGGCCTCCTTCGCCCTGCCCGGCGGCATCGTCTCCCTGGATGCCCGGTTCGACGCCGGCCTGCCCGCCGCCCCAGGGGACAGGACCACGCCCGAGAGCCTGGGCGTGGACGTCCGGGCCACCATCCAGCCCTTTTCCGGCGAATCCGGCCCCGTGGCCCAGCCGAGCCAGGCACGGCTCCTTGGGCGGCTTCGCGCCGAGGGAGCCAGGGGCAACGTCTCGGCCCAGAGCCCGGACCCGGCCCGGGCCCTGGCCGTGCTCGGCCTGGCCGAAGCGGTCCCGGCCGGCGGCCCCCTGGAAGTCAAGAGCGCCTTCAACCTGAGCCCGGGCATCGACCGCCTGGCGGCCAAGGCCGCGCTCACCGGCCTGGAGGGCAAGCTCGCCGGCGCGACCCTGCGCGGACACATGGCCTACGACGCCGACGCGGCCGTGCCCGTGAATTTCGACCTGGCCCTGGACAACCTGGACCTGGACCGCCTGCCCGAATTGGCCGGCGGCGCGGCGGGTTCCTCCGGCACGGCCGGCTCCGCGCCCAGGGCCGAGGGCAAGCTGCGCCTGGAGCGCCTGTCCGGCCGGGGCGTGGACGCCCGCAACCTGTCCCTGAACCTGGCCCTGGACGGCCGCCGCCTGGACGGGGCCGTGGCCGGCGGGGAACTTTTCGGCGGCAAGCTGTCCGGCAAGTTCGAGGCCGAGGCCTCGGGCCGGGCCACGGCCAGCCTGCAGCTTTCCGGGGCCGAGGCCAGACGCCTGCCGGGCCTGGCCGGATCGGGCCTTTCGGGCGCGGTCGCGGCCAAGGCCTCCCTCGAGGCGGCCGCCCCGGCCAAGGGCCATGCGGCGGCCGTTTCCGCCGTCGTCGAGGCCGACGCGTCCCAGCTCGCCCTCGGGTCCGGGGGCAAGGCCCAGCCCCTGTCCGGGACCAAGGCCGCGCTCACGGTCAAGGGCCGTCGGGCCGCGGGCGAGGGCTTCGAAGGCGACGCCAGCCTCGTCCTCGGCCTGGCCTCGGGCTTCGGGCTGCGCGAGGCCCGCCTGGCCGCCGCCGGCCCCCTGAACCTGGACGCCTCGGGGAAATGGCGCGACCCCGCGCCGCTTAAAATCGAGGCCTCGGGCCTGCTGCGCGCCTCGGAAACCGGCAAGGCCGTCAAGGCCAGCCTGGCCGGCCAGGTCTCGCCCGACGGCGCGGGCGGCTTTTCCGCCTCGGACCTGCGCCTGGAGGCCGGCGGCCTGGCCGCCACGCTCAAGCTGGCCAAAAAGGGCGGCGAGGCCGGGCCGACGAGCTTTTCCCTGGAAACGGGAAACCTGGCCCCGCGCAAGATTCTCGCCGAATGGGGCCTGGCCCCGCCCGAAGGGCTGGCCGCCGACAAGCTGGCCAAGGCCTCACTGGCCCTTTCCGGCACGGCCACGGCCGATGCCTGCGACATCAAGCGCCTGAGCCTTTCCGTGGACGACGTGAACGTCTCCGGCGGGGCGCAGCTAGCCGGCTTCGACCCCAAGCGGGGCAAATGGGACCTGCGCGTGGACCGGCTGGACTGGGACGCCTACTTTCCCCGGCCGCCGGCGGCCGGGCCGCCGCCCTTGTCCGAGCTGCGAAAGCCCCTGGACCTGCGCCTCGTGCGCGAGCTGGCCCTGGACGCCCGCATCGCCTTCGGCTGGCTGAAAAAAGGCAACGTGACCTTCGACGCCTCCACGGTCACGGCCGGCGCCAAGGGCGGCCAGTTCACCTACCGCCAGGAATCGCCGCGCTTCTACGGCGGCCGGTTCTTCGCGGAAGTGCGCGGCGACGCCCGAGAGGCGGCGCTCAAGACCATGATCGAACTCAAGCTCGAAAGCATCGAGATCGCGCGCTTCCTCTGGGACTGGGCCGAGGGCAACACGCTCGACTCCGGCGCGGCCACCTTCATCCTGGCCGCGCGCACCAGCGGCGAGAACGAGCAGGAGCTGCGCGGCAACCTGGCCGGCAACGCCAGCCTGCAGATCACCCGCGGCAACCTCAAGGTGCGCGAGCCCGCCTCCAAGCCCGGCGGCGAACCCACCTACGAGCGCATCCCCTTCGACGTCTTCTCCTCGTCCTGGTTTTCCAAGGGCGGCGTGGCCCACTCCGACGACTTCCGCATCGAAAGCCCGCGCATGCGCGTGGCCGGCAAGGGCTTCGTGGACCTGCGCGACGAATCCATCAACCTGTCGCTTTCCGCCTCGCTCGCCGGCGGCGGCGAGGTGCCGGCCACCATCGTCGGCCCCCTGGACGGCCCCAAGCTCACCATCGACCGCAGCAAGCTCCTCGGCGACATGGTCTACCGCGTGCTCCAAGGCATCGTCAGCATCCCCGGCAAGGCCGTCACCCGCATCCTGCAGATCCGCTGAGGCGTCGCCATGCCCCCCCTGCCCCCGCCCCCGCCCGTCCTCGCCGCCGCCGCCCTGGCCCCGGACGGCAGCCTGGCCGACGTGCGGCTGGAAGCGGCCGGCCGGGTGCTGCATCTGGCCGGCCGAGGCGGCGCGGCGGCCGAGGCGACCAGGGCCC
>JAEWCY010000145.1 GCA_023390395.1 Pseudomonadota bacterium
GCCGGGCGACGCAGGCCGCAAAGCCGGCCAGCACCGCCCGGCCCATTTCCCCGACGCACTCCCGCCCACGACCACGCCTCCACCCGCCTTCGTATCCCCCATCGGGGGGGACCGGGGGGGATCATCCCCCCCGGCCGCCGGAGGCTTCTTTTTTCCCTAGTACGCGTAAGGTTCCGCTGTCCTCCATTCGAACATGTAGACCTGTTCGGTGGGCAGGGGGGCGGTTTCGAGGTGTTCGGCGGCGAAGAGCGCGCCCGGGGCGATGGAGGAGAAGGACATGCCGGGCAGGATATATTCGCCGCGCTGGTCGGCGGGCATGTCGGCCAGATGGCCATAGGCGACGATCCAGCTTTTGTCGGCGGGCAGTTCGGTTCCGGGCGGGATTTTGACCTTGAAGCCGACGCCGGTGCTGTCGGCGAAGCAGCACCACACGGCCAGGCGAAACAGGACGAATTCGCCCGAGGCGTCCAGGGCCGGGTCGCGCCGGGCGAAGCCGCGCATGACGTAGGGTTTGTCCCAGGCTTCGGAGCGTCCTTTGGCGGCGATGTCGAAGAGTTCGCCGGCGTTGATGGGGATGAATGCCTTGCCGAGCGCGGTCATGCGGCCGGGGATGGCTTCGGGCGGCGGCGCGGGCAGGCTGGGGGTCGTGGCGAAGGGGTCGGCGTCGGCCTGGCCGGAGAGGGCTTGCGCGCCGCCCTGGGTGAGGGCGGCCATGGCCAGGAGCGCGACGTAGGCGGCGGTGCGGCCGAGGCTTGGGCGCGAGACGGGCCGCCACAGGGCGTAGGCGGCCAGCACGGCCAGCACGGCGGCGGCGGCCAGGGTCACGGGCTTGAACTTGGGGTTGAGGAACATCCAGTAGTCGCCGGCCAGGGGCAGCCAAGCCATGAAGCCGGCCATGAGCAGCCAGGCCGTGCCGTCGATGCGCGCGGCGAGGGCCTGGGCAGGAAATTTCTTCATGACGCGCCTCCCGTGGCGATGCCGAAGACGACGCAGGCGACGAAGACGATGGCCGCCGGCACGAGGGCGAGCAGGCGCACCAGGCGGGGGGTGAAGACCTGTCGCCACATGAGGAAGAGCTTGAGGTCGAGCATGGGGCCCAGGCACAGAAAGCCCAGGCGCGAGGCCAGGGGGAAGGTGGAGAACGAGGCGGCCACGAAGGCGTCGGCCTGGGAGCACAGCGAGAGCAGCACGGCCAGGGCCATCATGCCCGGGATGGCCAGGGCCAGGTCGTTTTCCATGGCCATGACCACCGGGGCCGGCACATAGGCCTTGAAGGCGGCCGCGACCATGGAGCCGAAGACGAGCACCTTGGCCATGTCCAGGAAGTCGGCCATGGCGTGGCGCAGGGCGCTGGCGGCTTTGTCCCGCCGGCTCTGGCGCAGGGCCGAGGCGGGCAGGGCGTCGGCCAGGGAGCCGAAGGGCGTGCCGGCCACGACGGCCGGGGCGTGCTGGTGCCGGCTCCCCGGGCCGTGGTCGTGGCCGCAGCCGCATTCGGGCTCGCGGCCGGCCAGGGGGCGCAAAAGCTCCTCGGCCTTGCGTCCGCCGGCCAGGTAGCCCACGACCAGGGCGGCCAGGGCCACCAGCAGGCAGCGCCAGACGGCCATGGTCGGATCGCCCCGGAAGGCGACCACGGTGGCCAGGATGGACACGGGGTTGATGACGGGCGCGGCCAGCATGAAGGCCACGGCCGCGCCGGCCGGCACGCCCTTGCCCATGAGGCGGCGGGCCAGGTAGACCACGCCGCATTCGCAGCAGGGGGTGGCCGCGCCAAGGGCCAGGCCGAAGAGGGTGGAAGCGAGGCGGCCCTTGGGCAGCAGCCGTTCCATGCGCTCGCGCGGCACGTAGGCCTCCACCAGCCCCGAGGCGATGGAGCCGAGCAGCAGGAAGGGCAGGGCCTCGATGACGATGGACAGGGTGGCCTGGGCGAAGAGGTCGAGGCCAAAAAGCGCGTTCATGCCGGGATCGCCGCCAGTTCCAGCCTGAAGGGGGCCTCGCCGCCGGCGTCCGGCACGAACCGGGCCAGGCGCTGGTGGAAGGCGGCCAGGGCCGGCCGGTGGGCGACGCTTATGATGGCCGTGCCCGGCAGGCGCGAGACGAGCAGGGCGTAGAGGGCCTGTTCGGCCGGCTCGTCCAGGGCGCTGGTGGCCTCGTCGCAGAAAAGCCAGCGCGGCGCGAGGAGCAGCGCCCGGGCGAAGGCCAGGCGCTGCTGCTCGCCCACGGAAAGCTCCTGGGACCAGTGGCGCTCGACCTCGATCTGGTCGGCCAGGTGGGCCAGGCCGCAGTCGGCAAGCGCGGCTACGATGCGCTCGCGGCCGTAGGTCTCCGGCGCGTCGGGGTAGGCCACGGCCGCCTCCAGGCTGGCGATGGGCAGGTAGGGCCGCTGGGGCAGGAACAGGGCGCGCTCGCCCGCCGGCATGGCCAGCCGACCCGAAGCGAAGGGCCACAGGCCGCCGAGCGCCCGGAAGAGCGTGGATTTGCCGCAGCCCGACGGCCCGGCCACCATGAGGCGCTCGCCCGGGGCCAGCGCCAGGGACGCGCCGGCAAGGAGGGTGTCGCCGTCCGGCAGGCGCAGGGTCAGCCCGGTCAGGCGCAGGCCCTCGCCGGCCGGGGCGTCGGCGCGGTCGAGACCCTCGTGGCGGCGGGATTCCAGGGCCTCCAGAGCGGCGGCGAAGCCGGTCAGGCGGTCCACGGTGGCCTTCCACAGGGCCAGGCGGGTGTAGGCGTCGATGAACCAGGACAGGGCCGACTGGACATGGCCGAAGGCCGAGACGGTCTGCATGAGCCCGCCGAGCTGGATGGCCCCGGAGAAGTAGCGCGGCGCGGCCACCAGGAAGGGGAAGATGACCGCGGCCTGGGAGTAGCCGGCGGAGAACCAGGTGAGGCGCTTCTGGCGGCGCATGATGCCCCACCAGTTGGACACCACGCTGGCGAAGCGGCCGGCCAGTCCTCGGGCCTCCTGGGATTCGCCGCCGTAGAGCGCGATGGCCTCGGCGTTTTCGCGCACGCGCACGAGGTTGTAGCGGAAGTCGGCCTCGTAGCGCTGCTGGAAGAAGTTGAGGCGGATCAGGGGGCGGCCGATGAAGTGGGTCAGCAGCGAGCCGAAGCCGGCGTAGACCAGGGCGGCCCAGAGCATGGAGCCCGGGATGGGCAGGTCGAGGATGTGGATGTCGCCCGAGAGGTTCCAGAGGATGACGGAAAACGAGGCCAGGGTGACCACGGATTCGAGAAAGCCCAGGGTGAGGGAAAGGGTTTGCTCCACGAAGCCGTTGATGTCTTCGCTGATGCGCTGGTCGGGGTTGTCGGTGAGCCCGTTTTCGAAGCGCAGGCGGTAGTAGTTGTGCGCTTCGAGCCACCGTTGGGCGTAGCGTTCGGTGAGCCAGCGCCGCCAGCGGATCTGGAGCATCTGGCGCAGGTAGATCTGGTAGACGGCCACGATGATGAACATGGCGGCCAGGATGGTGAAGCGGCCGAAGAGCCGGAAGAAGGCGTCGACGTTTTTTTCCTGGAGGGAGTTGTAAAAGAGGTTGTTCCACTCGTTGAAAAGGACGTTGAGGTAGACGATGCCGAGGCTCATGCCGATGATGACGGCCAGGAGCAGGCCGGACTTGAACCGTTCCTCGCTTTTCCAGTAGGGCTTGGTCAGGGCCCACAGATCGGACAGGAAGCGCCGCTTCGACCCGGGCATGGGGGGACTCCTTTGGCTGAGGCTTGCGTCCGCAGGGGCGGACCGTCACCCTCTAGTCGCTTGCCCCGGCGGATGCAACCAGGTTGCCAGGGCGGGGCGCATGAAATCTCGTTCATCAAACGCCAAGGCGGCCGCCTCCCGGGGGAGGCGGCCGCCTTTTTCGGACGCGTCGGCGAACCGGCGCTAGTACTTGTAGGTGAGGCCGAAGGCCACCTTCCAGGTGTTGTTGCCGTTGGCCCGCTCGGCGAGGCGATGCCCCCAGACGCTCTCCTGGAAATGCCCCTGGGCCCAGCCCGTCTCGATGCGGGCCCCGAGGTTGTCGTTGATCATGTACTGGCTGTCGAAGTTGACGCCCAGGGCGTACTCGTTGACGGTCAGGTCGCGGCCCAGCTGGAAGTAGGGATTGGAGCCGACGGCGTCGTTGAGGTAGCGGATGGCCCGGGCCGAGTTGTTGCCCTTGAGGTAGGTGAAGGTCAGGCGCTGGGACAGCTTCTCCACCAGGGTGATGTTGTTGAGGGACGCGCCGAGGCCCATGGCGCCGACCGGGTCCATGCCCATGTTGGAGTTGCGGGCGAAGACCTGGCTGTCGTCGAACAGGAACGAGCCGCCCGGGCCCCAGTTGGGGCGGGTGTGGGGCAGGCGCTCGGAACCGTTGGCGGTGGACTTGTCCTCGCCGGTGGACCACCAGGCGAAGACCTGGGGCGTGAGCACGTCCCAGCCGACGTATTCCGCGCCGAAGTCCACGAACCAGCCCTGGCGGCGGCTCTTGCTGCGGTCGTCGAGGGCTCCGCCGCCGTTTATGACGTCGGCGTAGAAGCGCACCGGGTCGAGCACGGACAGCTCGAAAGCGCCGCCGGCCCAGTAGTAGGCGTTCTGGTTGTTCTTCCAGCCCGTCTGGCCGACCATGGTGCCGGCCGAAAGCAGGTCCTCGGCGTAGGAGGCCTCGGCGAAGGAGGAGGCGTAGGTCATGTAGTAGCCGGCCTTCTTGCCGGCCATGGAGAACACGCCCCAGGGGGTGACCTTGAAGCCCGGCAGGGTCACGGGCAGGGTCAGGATATAGAAGTCCAGCTCGTCGCCGACCTGGGTGGTGGTGTTGTCGAAAGTCCGGTTGGTGTCGATCATGCGGGCGAAGCCGGCGCTGATCTCCAGGGTGTCCTTGACCAGCGGGGCCTTGACGATGCAGGCGGCGGCCCAGTCGGTGAAGACGATGCTGTCGTTAAACAGGGCGCTTTGGGGCAGGGCCACGGGCTGGAGGCCGGCGGTGACCTCGATGTCCGTGTTCGGATACTTGAATTCGAGGAAGGCCTGGTAGACCAGCATGTTCGTGGCGTCGGGATTGGCGGCGGTGTAGGTGCCGGTGCCCCAGGTGTTGTCCGTCTTGGTGGCCAGGCGGAAACGCAGGTTCTCGCCCGCGATGAAGTCCATGCGAACCCGGATGCGCTGCCAGATTTCGAAGGTGTCCTCGGTCTTGGTGCCGGCGCCGGTCCAGGTGGGGGTGTTGGAGGTCCAGGCGGGGTCGTTCCAGCCGGTGAAGTTGTGACCGCTGAAATAGACGCCGTAGACGCGGGAGTCGCCGGTGATGCGGACTTGCGTCTCGGCCTGGGCGACGCCGACGGCTCCCCAGAGGAGCAGGGCCACAAGGGCCGGCACGGTGAAGCGTTTCATTCCTCTCCTTCCTCGTGTTGCGGGTTGATGGACGCGGGTTCCTTTCGGGACGGCATCCGGAGGCCGTCGCCGTGTTTCGCGGGCCGTTCCGGCGCGGGGCGAGGGCGTCGGAGGACCCGGTGTCGCGGTGCGGCAACGCTTGGACCAGGAAGGAAGACTTCAAGACCATGCGTCGCATTGCCGCCGGGCGGCCCGGTTGGCGCAATGCGGCGGGGAAACGGCACGCAGGAAAAGAATGCGGTCCGTGGGGGCCGTATCCCGTTTATATTGCAACGACTCTCGGGCACATGACAGCGAAGCCATGTGGATAAGGAATAAATCGCGTCAAGTAAAGTCCACGGAACGGAAAACTCCGCGACAAACAACGCGCGTTGTTTGCGGGCGTTTCAGGCTGCGGGAGGGCGAAGAATTTGCCGTCGAACCTTCGGGTCAGGCGTACCCTTGCCTCCGGTTGTTCGGCTCATGCAGGATTGCGTCACGTCCGTTCAGGGGCGGACGCATTTAATAGATGTATTAGTATAACTATTCGCCATGGAAAGTACTGCGCTGCTTTCCGGAGGGCGGCACCTCTAGAGGTAGGGGTAGGGCTGGTTCTCGAATTCCTTGGCCCGGGGGTTGGGGTAGAGGCCCTTGGCCTTGAGGGCGGCCAAGTCCTTGGAGCGGTCCACCCATTTGGTGTGCAGCAGGTGCTCGGCCTCGTGGGACAGGGGCTCCTTGAGGAACTTCTTGTACATGGCGATGACCTGCTGGTTGTCCTGGGAGGCGCGGACCTTGAAGGCCGCGTCCGCGCCGTAGACGCCGCTGACGCGGTCCAGCATGTATTCCTTGAGCTGCTTGGCCGCAGCCACGGCCCGGCCGGTCAGGCGCAGGCCGACGAGCGCGCCGCCGGTCAGGACGCAGGCGGTCTTCAAAAAGCCGCGACGGGTGAAGCTGGCGATGGACATGGGACGCCCTCCTTAGGCTTTCTGCGCGTTGTAAAGGGCCAGGCGCTTTTGAAGCGACGCGTGGAACCTGGTGGCCGTGTCGTTCATGGACTGGAGCACGGTGGGCATGATGGGCTGGCCGCCGCCCATGACGCAGCCGCCCGGGCAGGCCATGAACTCGATGAAGTGGTAGGGCGACTTGCCGGCCCTCACCGCGTCGCAGACCTTGGCGAAGTTCTTGCCGCCGTTGACCACGGCCACCTTGACCGGCGTGCCGGCGATGTCCACCGTGGCCTCCTTGACGCCGTCCAGGCCCCGCACGGCCTTGAAGTCCCAGCTCTGGGGGGGCTTTTTGGTCAGGGCCTGGTAGGCGAAACGCAGGGCCGCCTCCATGACGCCGCCCGAGACGCCGAAGATGGTCGCGCCGCCCGTGGACTCGCCCATGACCGCGTCGCGCTTGCCCTCGACCAGTCGCGGCAGGTCGATGCCGGCCTTTTTGAGCATGTAGGCCAGTTCGCGGGTGTTGATGGTGGCGTCGATGTCGCGAAAGCCGCTGGCCGCGTATTCGGGCCGCATTCCTTCGAACTTCTTGGCCGTGCAGGGCATGATGGACACGGTGTAGACGTCCTTGGGGTCGTAGCCGGCCTCCTTGGCCCCGTAAGTTTTGGCCAGGGGGCCCATCATGGCGATGGGCGACTTGCAGGAGGAGAAGTGGGGCAAAAGCTCGGGGTAGAAGGTCTCGGCGTACTTCTGCCAGCCGGGACAGCAGGAGGTGAACTGGGGCAGGGGCTTGTCGAGCTTTTTCGTGATGCGGGCCAGAAGCTCGGAGCCCTCCTCCCAGATGGTCACGTCGGCCGTGTACTCGTTGTCCCAGACGTTGGCGAAGCCCAGGCCCTTGAGGGCGGCCAGCATGTGCCCGGTGGTCACGGCCCCCAGCGGCATGCCGAAGGGGTCGCCCAGGGCGTAGCGCACGGCCGGGGCCGGCATGGCGACGACCTTGACGCTTTTGTCCTTGAGCTTGGCCTCGATGGCCGGGACGAAGGACACGGTTTCGTACACGGCGGAAACCGGGCAATGGGTCAGGCACTGGCCGCAGTTGATGCAGGCGGCCGGGTCCACCACCTTGTGGGGCTCGCCGGTCTCGCCGGCGATGGCTCCGGTGGGGCAGTAGCCCATGCAGGTGTCGCAGCCGATGCACTTGGTCTCGTCGACCTGCACGATGAGCGACTGGTCCAGGTTCGCGCCCGGGGGCGGCGTGCTCGTTTCGTAGAAGATTTTTTCCATCTCGATACGGCTCATGGGCGACCTCCGACGGGTTGGTGGGTTCCCCTTGCGGGTGGGTTGGCGGACGGTGGGCGACGGGAGGCGCCCGCCCGAGGCGCGCGTGGCGGGCGCGGGGCGCGGCAGGACTGGGGGCCTCCCGTCGGGCGCGGGGCGCGGCGCTGCCGGGTGCGGTCTTCTGAATATGAATTTATAAAAAGTAACACGAAAAATTCGTACTATAAACAATCGTGCCTTTCAAGTCGGATTAAAAATTATTCTTTGTGCCGGCCAGGTTTTCCGGAAGGGCGAGGGCGGGGCCGGCGCGTCACTGCCTGCCCGGCCTGCCCGTCAGGCCGGGCGGTTCGACGGCCCGGGGAGGAGGTTGCCGGGCGGCCCATCGTGAAGCGGACAGCCGGGCAGGGGCGCGAGGCGGACCGGCGGGGCGAAGGCGAAATGGAGCGCGATGGGTTGCGCGCCGCTCGACCGGCGCAAAACAAAGGGGCCGGTCGCGCGACCGGCCCCGATTCAGGCTGTGTATTGCATCGTACGCGATGGGGACGCCTGTGCCGAAACGAGGCCGTCGTCCCCGTGACGGGGTTCCAAGGGGGCAGCGCCCCCTTGGCCGCCGGAGGCTTTCCCCCTCCACCCCTTCCGCCCCTTCGCTACACGTCGATGCCGGCGGCGTTGACGGCGGCCATGCCGCCCTCGACGCTGACGACGCGGTCGAAGCCCATGTGGGCGAGCGTCACCAGGGCCTCGTAGGAGCGCGCCCCGGTGTTGCACATGAGCACGATCTGCTTGTCGCGGGGCACCTCGGCCAGACGGCCGCGCAGCTGCCCCTGGGGGATGTTGTGCCAGCGGCCGGGGTGCTTCTCCATGAGGGGTTCGCCCTGGGCCGCCTCGCGGCAGTCGATGATGTAGGCGTCGCCGAGGTCGGACTTGCGCCACAGCTCGCCGAACTCGCTGACGGTGATGCCGTTGTTGTGGCCGGACAGGATGTTGTCCGCCACGTTGGCCACGGTGTTTAATATGTCCATGGCCGCGGCGAAGGGCGGCGAGTAGGCCACCTCCACGTTGGACACGTCCGCGACCTTGGGCGCGGAGGGCAGCATGGCGGCCACGGTGTTGACCTTGCCGACCACGGCGTCGCCGTTGACGGAAAGGCCTTGCAGCCCCAGCACCCGGCGCGTGCCGCGCTCGGCCACCAGTTCCAGGGACATCAGCGCATGCTCGGGGTAGAAGTGGGCCCGGTCCACGGCCGTGATGTGGGTGGCCACGGCGTCGAGCCCGGCCCGCCTGGCCGCGGCCAGGGTCAGGCCCGTGCCGGCCGCGCCCAGGTCGAAGAGCTTGACGCACCAGGAGCCGACCACGCCTTCGAAGCGGGAGTCGCCGCCGGCCAGGTTGTCGCCGATGACCCGGCCCTGCCGGTTGGCCATGGACCCGAGCGGCAGGTAGGCCGGCTGGCCGGTCACGAGGTTTTTGACCACCACGCAGTCGCCGCCGGCGAAGATGTCCGGGTCGGAGGTGCGCATATGGTCGTCCACCACGATGCCGCCACGCGGGGAGACTTCCAGGCCGCAGGCCTTGGCCAGCGCGTCGTTGGGCACGACGCCGACAGACACGATGACCAGGTCGGCCTCGACCGTCCCCTTGTCCGTGACCACGCGCTCGACCTTGCCGTCGCCCTCGATGGCCTGGACCTTCTCGGCCAGGCGGAAGGCCACGCCCTTGTCCTCCATGTGCTTTTGCGCCATGCCGGCCAGCGTCGGGCTGGTCACGCCCGGCAGGATCTGGTCGAAGAGTTCGATGACCGTGACGTCCAGGCCCCACATGTCGGCGAAGGCGACAGCCATCTCCAGGCCGATGAAGCCCGAACCGATGATGGCCACGGACCCGACCCCGCCGCCGGCCACGGAATTCTTGATGGCCTCGGCCGCCTCCAGGTTGTTGACGGCGTGCACGCCCGGCAGGTCGAGCCCCGGGATGCCCAGGTTTCGCGGCGTGCTGCCCGTGGCGATGACCAGCTTGTCGTAGGGAATCTTCTCCTCGGTCCCGGTGGCCAGGTTGCGGGCCGTGACGGTCTTGGCCGCGCGGTCGACGGCCACGGCCTCGGTCCGGGCCCGGGCTTCCACGTCCTTGACGTCGTGGAAGAATTCGGGCGAGCGCACCATGTGGAAGGCCGTGGACTGCAGGGCGGTCACGTCGCTGACCTCGCCGGAGACGAAATAGGGGATGCCGCAGCCGCCGTAGGAAATGCGCATGTCGCGGTCGAGCATGACGACCTTGCTGTCCGGGGAAAGCCGCTTGAAGCGGCAGGCGGCCTTGGGGCCAAGGGCCACGGCTCCGATGATGACGACCTGTTGCGGCA
>JAEWCY010000148.1 GCA_023390395.1 Pseudomonadota bacterium
TCCGCCAACTTTGCCCGCTTCTGCTCGATTTTTTTAAGCCGTTCCTCGGCCGTCAGCTTTGCTTTTTCAGCCATGTCGAAAGCCTCCTCAAAAATATGGGAAATGAATCATAGACTTTAGAGTCAATGTCAAGGTAGCGAGGAAAAAAACTTCCAAACGGCCAACGAATGCCGTAAAGCTGAAGCCGAAGAATGAGGCTACACGCAATATATGTTTTGGCAAAGCCAAAACATTGCGCCCCACTTTCGTGTGGATAAGATGAAAAACCAAAAGGCGTTATAGCGGAATATGGCTTGCTGCTTCGCTGGCTGCTCTATCGTCGGTGTGTCCACTGGAACATCAGGCGTCGCCGTGGCCGCCTATATCGACCGCGACAGGTTTACACGCGACCTGACAGGCGAAACCTTTGACTTCCGAAATCACAAAACGGATGATCCTGTGCTGGCTCGTGGTTTCGAGCTTCCTCCAGGTTCACCAGCCTGGGACAGACAGCAGCTTTGGGATGCAGTGGACAAGTCGGAAATCGCCACAAAGCACCTATCCAGGACCGGCGAAGTCCGCCTTCGGTCTGGTGCCCAACTAGCCAAGCACTATGTCTTCGCCCTACCCAAAGACGCGCAGATCACAGACGCCCAGCGCATCGAAATGGCGCGACAGCACATCCAGGAACAATTCACAGATAATGGCCTGGCCTGCCAGTGGGCGATCCACATGCAAGCGGGCAACCCGCATCTTCATGCCTTGGTGACCACCCGACGTCTTGGACGTGAGGGATTCGACAAGCACAAGGCCACGGATTTGAATCCGGACTTTGCCCGGAAAAATGGCAAAGGGTTCGTCTCGGCCCAGGACCGGATCAGCGAAAAATGGGAGGCGTTTCAAAACCGCTATTTCGAGGAACGGGAGCTGGACCTTCGCGTTGATCCTTGCGGCGTCGTGTCTCAGCTCCACGAGGGCAAGGCCCGACACATCGAGGCGTCGTGGAAGACGGCCGAGAACGAAGCCCGCCTTGAAGACGCTCGACAGACCGCGGTGGTGGAGCCGCAAACGATCCTTGAAAAGCTGACCGTCCGGCAGTGCCTGTTCACGGAGCGGGAGCTTCACGCGGTGCTCAAAAAGGCCGGCCTAGAGGACATGGCCGAACGCGAGGCGGCGAAGCAGCGGGTTTTGTCCTGCCCGGAGTGTGTGAAGCTCTATGACGGGGAGGGGCAGGAAACGGGACTTTATACGTCCACGCACGTGCGGGCCGAGGAGCGGGCGATCCTGGAGCTCACGGACCGCAAGATGCGGGAGGCCGGCGGCCAGGCCTCAGAACATGCCAGGAGGCAGGCGCTTTCCCGTAAGACCCTGGACCCGGAGCAACGTGAAGCCTTTGACGTGATGACGGCCGCGAACCGGCTTTGCGTCATCCAGGGCCGGGCGGGGGCCGGCAAGAGCTACACCATGGGCGCGGCCCGGGACGCCTTCGAGGTCGACGGCTGGCGGGTGGTGGGCGTGGCCCCGACAAACACGGTCAGCCGGGACATGCACACGGACGGTTTCCGGGAGGCATCCACGGTCCATGCGGAGCTTTTGCGCCAGGAAAAGGCGCGTACCAACCCGCGCAGCCGGGTCAAGGCTTGGGATCGCAAGACTGTTGTTTTCGTGGATGAGGCGGCCATGCTGGATAATAGGACCATGCACCGCCTGCTGGAGCAGGCCGACGTGTCCGGCGCGAAGGTTGTCATGATTGGTGACGACGCGCAGCTGGCCAGCATCCAACGCGGAGGGATGTACTCCGAGATTCGGCAGAAAACGGACCATGCCTTGATTTCGCTGGTCAGGCGGCAGAAGCAGGATTGGATGCGGCAAGCCAGCATGGACCTTGCCGATGGGAAGATCAAGGAAGCTATGACGGCGTACCGGGAGCATGGGTGCATCAAGGCATTGGGGAGGCCGATAGAGGCCTTATTGCAGGATTGGAAACGGGACATCGGGCGGAATCCAGACGTGAACCGATTTATTTATGCTGGAATTAATACGAAAGTGAACCGTATAAATGACGATTGCAGCAAGATTATGCGAGAGATGGGGATGGTGCGTGGCGGCATCACCTATGATTGTGAGAAGGGGGAGAAGAAGTTTCAGCAGACGATAGGGGTTGGCGACAGGATTCAATTTAACGCCACGGCGAAGAGCATTGATAAGAACTTGATCAATGGGAATTTTGGCACTGTTCAGAAACAAAGTCAGGAACAGATCGAAGTTAAACTTGATAGCGGTGCGATAGTTTCTTTTGATCCGCAAGAGTACAAAGGGTTTGCCCTTGGGTATGCCGGAACGGTCTACAAGGGGCAGGGAAAGACGCAGACGGACGTCTATGCCTTGCATGGCGTAACCTGGAATAGCCGGACGACCTATGTCGGCGCAACCCGGCACAAGGGCGATTTCACGCTCTACGTGGACAACGAGAGGGTCAAGAGCTTCGAGCAGCTGACCCGCAGCATGAGCCGGAGCCAAGATCGCATATCGACGCTTGGCTATCTAGACGAACACCAGGCCAACCAGGTCAAAGAGCGAGGGAGGGACCGGGATGGTCCGGCCGGCACGTTGCCGGGGTGGTCGCGGGCAGAGGAGCCTTCCCTGGACGCCCCCAAGCCGGAGATTGATCCGGAGCGTCTCAGGGCGGCCCGAGAGACCAGGGAACGGCAGGAACGCCTTACTAATCCGGAGAAGGCCCGAGAGCACATCCAGACCAAGGCCCGGGAGTTGCGGGAAAACATCACCGCCAGGGACAAGCACAAGGTGGCCATGGAGAAGATGCAGCCTGGGAGCCTGGATTATCGGGCGGCCGTGAAGAAACTGGCTAGGGTAAAAGGGAAGGTGCAGGAAGCGGGTTTGGCTTTGGGGAAGTCTTGCAAGGAGCTGGCGGAGACGCTTGGCAGGGAGACCATTAAGGCGGAAGTCGCCAAGGTTCTTGGTCTCGAAAAAGCCGGCGTCGTCATGCAGCGGTGCGGTCTGGAGAAGGCGGTCAAAAACCAGATCAAAGGTATGGGCTACGACCGCTAAGACGCTTCGTGAAAGTGCATCGAAGTGATTTACCCACACAGGCGGCAAATAAAAACGATCGCCCTATTCAAGAAGCTGTATCTACTAGTGACCGAAGTCGAGAAGCGCTGGACGATGCGAAAAAGTAACTGGTAGGAGATCATGGCCTAGCTTTCGATCTTCTTCCAGGTAAGGCTCAAAGACTATCTTTGCTGAACCATCAAACTGGGGTGTTTACACAGTTTGGGGGATACTCCAAAAATAATGATGATTAGCTGAAGAGCGCCTGGTTTTGTCGCTAACGAGTTCTGTCTGGTGGGGTACTCTTACACGGTGGAATATGATTTTGCAAAGAATCCATATGCTTCATTAACGTTGTAAAGCCTTCGCTTGTCGAGTACTCTCCTTTGAGGTGGTCTTTAAGAGGCTTTAAATCCCATGTAAACATTTTTTTCCATTTTCAATTTTCTCATCGATAAGCTTGTCGTCATACAATTGAATTTTACGCTGGCATTTCTTTAAATATCGGTCCATCTCTTCAACATTGCCTTGCACGAAGGCCATGACTGATTTCATGAGTGGTAAAAACAGCTCGTTATCGAATTCTTTGAGAATGTACTTGTATTGCGAGTCGACACGTTCAAACTCTTCTTGGTTATTAACTAATATTGCTATTTCAAGTAAAGCGGCTGCTCCTTCTGAAGAAAGTTTGTCTGGCTCAGATAGTTTGTGCAATTCAAAACATGCAGCTCGAAAATCACCAGTATATTTATAGGCAGCCGCCAAGGAAACTCTTGTTATGTCGTAGCTATGGCTAGAAATGCTGCTTTTTAATAATTCAATGGCTCTTAGTATGCTTTTTTCCCCTGTGCTTGTATTCCGTAATATATCTATGCCTTGCATGTACTCAATTTGAGCTTTCGTTTCATTCGTTAATTTCTCAATTGTGCTCTTGTCTTTTTTGAGTTTATCTTTAAGTTCTTTGTATTCAACCTTGGCCTCATCGTGCCAGCGTTTAGAGTCATCGTGCTCACATTCAACATTGTCAATTTTCTTGTTGACTGGCCTCATTGCATCGTGGACAAGGTCATTTAGCTTTTTATATCCTAGAAATGCCATTACGGCTATGAAAGCTCCCAAAATAGCAAGTGTTCTGTTTCCGGCATTCGAAAACATATTTACGGTGCTTATTAATTCTCCATAAAAATCTTTTTGGTTTTTACTGATCGCTTCTTCAAGGTGCTCGCCTTTTCTTTTTAAGTCTGCCAACTCTTTTTCGAGTTTCGATATTTTGTTGTCGTATTCATTGCGTAATGTTGACAGTTCTTCTTTTACAATCAGGAATGGTTCCTTATTATCTGGCTGGGTGGAACTTTTTTTTATTTCTTTGGCTATTGATTGTTGCAGCCAGCTGGATAAAATTAGAAAAAAGACAAACAGTATTTGACATGGTAACAGATTCGATTTTCGCATGATATCTGGAACTCTCTGTCTAGTTATTGATTTATTATGTTATCGAACGACAGGCGGCCGATTTCGTTCTGTGTTATTTCGCGGAAAACTTCCTCATTGAAACTTTTCTGCTTCAATATTGTCTGAAGTATGATGTCCATGTAGTCTTTTAATCTGCCAAACACCAAATCAATTTTTCGATTAAATTGCGAGACACCAATCTTTCCTTGCCTGAAAGCCAATGTTTGATCGACAAATATAATATCGAGCAACTGAAGTCGAGCGTTGTCAAAAAATTCCCAGATCAATCGCACCTGGGGATCGGAAAATTCCCAACCGTAATCTTCGTAAGGGGAAACGCCTCGACCTTGACAATCGAGGGCGTCGGCAGCGTCGCGGGAACCTTTGTACTTCTTGAGGCGGAAGAGCATTTGAGTCTTTTCGTAACCGATTCTCGACAGGGCTTCGTGCTCACGACAGAGCTGCGCAAGCGTGCTCTTGGGGTGAAACATGATGCTGCCGAGAATGGGGCGGACGCCTTCTTCCTCCAGGATACGGATAGCGCGCAGATTGCCCTCCACCGTGGCGCCCTTGGCAAAGGAATTGAGCGTCTCTTGATCGAAAGACTCGACCCCTAGGAAAGCCCTCTCCAGGCCGGCGGCTTTGAGGGCGCGGATCGTCTCGCGGCTGACCGAGTCGGCCCGGGCGTCGATCTCGAGCGTAATGCCGGGACCGATATCGGCGATGGCCTCGGCCAGGGCGAGAATGCGTTTCTTGTCCTTGGGGCCGCCCAGGAAGTCGGCGTCCATGAACCAGAAGTCCCGCAGGCCCCATTCCTGGACGATGCCGCGAATCTCCGTGGCCACGGCTTCGGGCGAACGCAGGCGTCTGTGCCGGGCATCGCCAGCCAGGGCCTGGCAGGCGGCGATGCTGCAGAAGCTGCAGGCGTGGGCGCAGCCACGGGAGGCCTCCACCGCCACCTTGGCGCAGCCGCGCGGCAGGATCGCCAGGCCTCGCAGGCTGGAGCGGTATGCTGTGGGCAGGTCGTCCAGAGGAAGCGGCGAGGGGAGGGGGGTCTTCCGGATGCGGCCGGACTCGACCCAAGCCAGACCGGGCACTTCGCCCCAGCGTTCTCTGTCGGCGTTGGCCAGGTTTGCCATGGGCACCTCGCCTTCGCCCAGGATCACCCCGTCAAAGGCGACAGGGCCACGCAGAAGGGCATCCGCATGGAAGGTGGCGTAATGGCTGCCGGCCACAAGAGGCGTGTCGGGCAGGTCGCGCCGCACGCGCGTCACGAGGTTTAGGGTGTCTCGAATATTGACGTAGTTGACGGCGAAGCCGGCAAGATCAGGGGAAGCCTGACGCAGGGCGTCGAGGACGCCATCGGCATCGAGGCCGGTTGGGCCGGAGTCGATCAGGATCGGCTCGTGTCCCCATGCAAGAAGGGTGGCCGCGATGCTCTCTAGCCCCAAGTGGTCGACCAGGGGCGAGGCGGGCGTGCTGTCCGCCCCGCGTGTCAGATGGACAAGAGCGACCTTCACGCCGCCTCCGGCGGCAGCACACGTGAGGCGTTGCGCCAAAACACCCCTTCAACTTCGCCCTCGTTCAACCCGCGGTCTCGCAATGCCTGCCACAGACGCGCCAGCCCTTCTACCTGGTCCAGCTCGCCGGCAGAGCCGACCTCGATGCCGGCGCCGGCCAGCGTGTCGTAGTCGAAGTAGTCCGGCCCCAGGGCCACCCGCTCCGGGCCTACCACCCGAGCCAGATGGAGGATGTGGTCCGCCACGTCGCCGACGCCTGCCTGGCGTTCAGCCCTGGTCAGGCTCGGCCGTGCCGAGACGAGGTCATCCACGAAGGGGATGCCGTACAGCTCGGCGTCGCAGGCCGCGAGCTCGGCGTCGTCCATAGCGTTGGCGCGGCGGGTCAGGCTCCAGGGAAAGACCTCCTGGCAGACCACGTGGGACACCATGCGACGGCCCGGGGCGGCATTGAGGACATGCGTCAGCACAGGACCGTGCAAGTGACTCAGGTCCAGGAGCATGTCCAGGTCCGCCATGCGGCGCAGCAGGGCTGTCCCACTGTCCGTCAAACCCCGCGCCAGGTCGAAATACATGGAGTTTTTTCGCTCGCGCAAAAGCTGCAGCGAGACGAGCCCCAGGGAGCGCAGCCTGGGCAATGCACCAAGGTTTCCGAGGTCCGTCTCTTGCTCCAGGGAGAACAAGGGGCAAAAGGCCATCTGCTCCTTGCCCGGCCACTGCGCCATCCCGGCCTCTATGTCGGCGATCGCCCCGGCTGGCGGCAGACAGAGCACGGCGCCGACAAGTTTCGTCCCGGCGAGGCCGGCGGGCAGAAGATGGGTGTGGATGGGATACCAGCGCAGGGTCATTGCCCCCCCTCCGCGAAATGCTTCTTAGCGTCGCGCAACTGGTCCGCCAGGTAGAGATCGAACTCGTCGTAGTTGGCACCGAGTGGCACTCCCGCCGCAGCCAGCAATTCCGCCGCCTCGCGGCACCAGGCCAGGCGCAGACGCACGTCCTCGATGCCCTGGCCGGCGTGCCAAAATTTCCAGGACAGCCTCTCCCCCAGGCCCTTGATGCCGAGGGACTCGCCGGCCTCGGCCAGCGGCGTGCCCGCCGGGATGCACAAGGGATTGATGGCCACGCTGGCCAGGGACGGGGCAACCCGGGCGAGAACGCGCAGGTCGTGCTCGAATTCCTCTCGTGTCTGGAGCGGCGGCCCGGCCACGATCAGCCCCATGGACGCGGGCACGGACTCGGCTGCCAAGTATAGGAGCGCCTTCTCGCCGTGCGCCGCGGCATGCTCCTTGCGCAGCAGGCGAAGAAAAGATCGGCTGAAGGACTCGATGCCGACGAACACCCCCGCGCAACGGCTGCGTCGCATGAGCCGCGCCGTCTCGGGAAGGATCTCCCGGGCTTGCACCATGCCGTCCCAGGGAAGCCCGTATTCCTCAAGCAAGCGCAGGAGGCCGTGGAACATCCCGGCGGACGGGTTGAGTAGCGAGTCGCAGAAGCTGACATGCCTGGCTCCGAGTCCGGCCAGGGCCGCAAGCTCTTGGCGCAGGCGCGAGTCCGGTTTGCGGCGGTAGCCTTTCCACATGCGGGAGTCGTCGCAGAAGGCGCAGTGGTTCACGCAGCCCCTGGAAACCTCCATGGGTAGGACGCCTGGGCGGGCGTATGCCGCCAAGGGGAAGAGGGAGTAGTTCGGCAGAGGCTGCCTGGCCAGGTCCGCGCCCTCGCTCGGGATGCACTTGGCGCCGCCCCGTCTAAGTCCGGATGCGTCCAACCAGCGGCCGAGAGAGACCTCGACCTCGCCCAGGAAGATGTGATCATAAGGCAGGTCGGGGTCGATTGCGTCGGGAGAGGAGAAGAACTCTGGGCCGCCGGCTATGATCATGGCCTCCGGTCGACGCTCCCGGGCTAGGACAGCCAACTCCTTTGCCATGTCTCGGGAAGCGCTGGCCACGTGCAGCCCGATCAGGTCCACGGGTCGATCCAGGCAAGAATCCAGGAGATTCGTCAGGACGGGACGTACCTGGCGGCGAAAGTCCGAGTGAGACCAGGAATCGAAGCCCTCCTTGCGCCACAGCCGTTCCGGCCACTTGCCCGAGGAGGCGAGCCGCGCGTTCAGGTCCAGGACCTCCGTCTCGATTCCCCGGGACTGTAGCACCGCCGCCACCATGGCCATGCCCACCAACGGATGGTCGGGAGAAACCGGCGGCGGCACACACAAGACCGCCCTCACGATCGCCTTCCCCGGGCGGTCGATTTGCCGCGCCACGGATCGTCCGGCCGCTTGTTTCCGGGGCCGGCGTAACGCACCTCGAGCGTCCGGCCGTCCCTGCCGTTCTTCGGCGAGTCGAGGATGACCAGCCAATCGCAGCTGCGCGCCACCTCTTCGGTGTTCTCCGCGATGAGCACGGTGTTGTTCTTGGCCACCAGGCGCTGGAGGGCGTCGAACAGCTGCGGCACGGCTCGGCTGCCGATGCCGCGGCAGGGGTTGTCGAGGATGTACATGGAGCGGTCGCCCAGACGACGGCAGAGCTTAGCCGCGATCTTCACGCGCTGGGCCTCGCCGCCGCTTAAGGAGTTGGAGGGCTGGCCGAGCACCAGGTAGCCCAGGGCCGTGGCCTCCATGAACTCCAGGTAGTGGGCGATGGCCAACCGTTCCCGGAACTTCCGGTGGCTGTCGCTGACTGTCAGGCAGTTGACTGCGGCGATGTCGACGCCGCCGAAGGTCACAGCTTTGACCTTGGGATTGAACCTTGTACCGTGACACTCGGGGCATTCCGTGAACTGGATGTGGTTGTCCGAAAGGTAGCCGTAGCCGTGGCAACGAGGGCACTGGCCCTTTGGGGTGTTGAAGCTGAAGGAGGACTTGTCGAGGTGATGGCGCTTGGCCTCGGGCAGCTCGGCGTAGAGGTCTCGGATGCGGTCCCACACCCCGATGTAGGTGGCCGGCGTACTGCCGGCGTGCTTGCCGATGGGCTCTGGGGTGATCAGGTAGGGGCGCCTGATCCGGTCGCATCCATATCGGTCCGCCAAGTCCGTCCTGCCCTGCCAGCCGGTGGGCGTCTTGTCGCAGCTGGCGAAGGCGGCCTGGAGATAGGCCGTCTTGCCCGAGCCGCTGGGGCCGCAGACGCAGACCAGCCTACCCAGAGGAATATCGATGGCGAAGTCGGTGAAGCCGTACCAATGGCGGAAGGTGGCCTGGAGATGATGGTCGCCCTGGGAGGCCGGCGACCTTGGAGCGGAAGCGCGGATATGCCGGCCGCGGGGCCCCCGCCGTTCCCGGGAGATACGCGTGGTCGCCGGGGCCTTGTCCGCCGGCATGGAACGCCGGGCCATGCCGGCCATGGCCTTAGTATCGTAGGGGTTGAGCGGTCCGTCCAGGAATTTTTGCGGCGGCCCCTGGAACACCACCTGGCCGCCTTCGGAGCCGGCCCCGGGGCCGAAGGCCACAACCTCGTCCGCCGCCTCGACGATCTCCCGGCCATGCTCCATGGCCAGGATGGTGTGTCCGAAGGAGCGCATGTCCTTGAACAGGTCAGCGATCTTGGCGGCCTCCCAGGGCAGGAGCCCGGCCGCGGGCTCGTCGAAGATGACCAGGGAGGGCTCGGTCAAGCCGAGGATGTTGGTCAGAAAACGCAGGTTGCGGGCCTCGGTGGTGCTCAGCCCGAACAGAGGGTGCAGCACCGGGAGGCCGCGCAGGCTCAGCTTCTCGAACCACCGCCGCTCGTGGGCTGCAAGCCCAATCAGCCCTCGGTCCAGGAGAGAGCCCAGGGTGTCATCGGATCCGATGCGCTTCCGGTCGGCGTCCAGATGCCCATAGCCCCCGCAGACCGGGCAGACCGTGTTGGTGATGTAGAAGTCCATTTCCTCGCCGAGATTTTTCGCCAGCGTCCTGGGTAGCCCGGCCGCGCCATGGGCAGCCACCCGCCGCAGGGCCTGGGCCAGGCCCTTGAATCCGTCGTAGCCAGTCTCCAAGACCATTTCCCGCGCACTCGCAGGCAGGGCCTTCCAGGGCGTTTTGGGGGAGATACCTTCCTTGGCGCAAAAGCGGTCCCAGCGGACCTTGTCCAGCCCGGCCAGCTCCTTGACCGGCGGCGAGAAGGCGCCCCGGTTGACGGGCTTGTCCTGGCTCTTGACCAGGCGGTCCAGGTCCACGTCACGGATGTAGCCGGCCCCGCCGCACCTGGGGCACCTCTTCCCGTCGCCCAGTATCTGTCCGATGAAGCCCGTGTACGCGCCGACGCTCTCGATCATGGTCTGGTGGACGATTTGCTGCTCGATGCCCACCACCCTGGCAGGCAATCCTTCGACCTCGTAGTCCGGCTCATCCTTGCGGAATACCCGGTGCAGCCCCGAGGCTCGTCCCAGGCGGTCCGCCTCGGCATAGATCACGTCGAAGGCGAGTGACGACTTGCCGCTGCCGCTCGGGCCGGTCAGGACATAGAGTTTGCCCTGCTCGATTTTCAAGTCGATGGATTTCAGGTTGTTGACCCTGGCTCGGCGCACCTTCACCGGCCAGGCGCTGGATGACGTGTTCATGGAGCCATCTCCTCATCTTCGGGGCACTGGTGTCCGGTATCGTCGCTGGCGTTTCCGAACCTGATGGATTCCGTGTCGGCTAGGAGGATGGTGTCGGCCGGCGTGGGATGGCAGCGGGTGAAGTTCTTGCGGACAAAGAAGTCCTCTTCCAGCTTCCGGGTGTCCAGAGTTGTCATGCCTGACTCTTGGCCGGCGTAAATCCATCGGGCGGGGGAAGCGCCGGAGCCGTCTTGCGGACCGAGGCGTAAGGCCAACGGCGAGCCAGGATAGAGCTGGAACACGGAGACGTTGAACATGTCGATGTGCCGGGCGTTGTCCAGGAGGAAGTGGACGGTCGCGTCCCACTCCCCGTCTGTCTCGCCGGGGAAGCCGCGCATGAGGTAGACGTGCGTGGCCATGCCTGCGCCGTGAACCGCCTGCAGGACCCGGGCGGCAAGCTCAGGGGAGATCCCCTTACGCATGGCCGCGAGCACTCTGGGAGAGGCGCTCTCCAGTCCGAAACGCAGGAAGCGGCAGCCACCCGCGAACAGGAGATCGGCCCGCGCCTGATATTCCAGGTCCCGGGCGAAGCGGGCGTTGGCCCCCCAGCGGAGATCCGGCCCAAGGCGCATCATATGCCGCGCCAAGTCCAGCATGAACTTCTCCGGGAGCTCGGCGTCGAGGAAATAGAATCCCTTGGCCCCGTGGCGCCGAGCAAGCGCCGTCAATTCCTCGGCCACCGCCTCGGCCTCGCCCCCGGCGGCCGGGGTATGGGCCGCGTATTTGGAGTCGGCGCAGAAGGCGCACTTGCCCCAGGAACAGCGGGCGAAGACGCGGTAGGGCAGGACACGCCCCGCAGCCCGATAGCGGTCCAGGGGGAAATGGTCGAAGCAGGGCCGGGGCGGATCGAACAGGCCGCTCGAGGAGGCGATCCAGCCGCCGCCCGGCAGATCGTTGACGTCACGGGGCCGCCACACGCCGTCGGGGCTCTGCTCCAGGTTACGCAGCACATCCTCGCCCGGCCCGACCACGACCCCGTGGGCAACGTTCCAGATCGGCGTTTCGGGCGTGATCCACCGCTCGAATTCCTTGAACAGGGAACCGCCCAGGATGACCGTAGCCTGCGACCGCTGCCTGATATGGGCGGCAATGGCCAGGGCCGGGGCGAGTTGACCCATGAAGGACACAGACAGGCCGATCCAGACCGGCCCCCGGGCCAGGGCTGCGGCCAGCGGGTCCATGTCCCGGAGCCAGGCGGTAAAGGGGCCGTTGTGGGCTTGGGCGATGTCGGCCATGACTGCCAAATTCCCGTCGGCGCGGGGCAGTTCTAGGCGCCAAGGCTCCAGGCGTACATCCGGCCACATCCGAGCCGCGGCCGCGCAGGCCCGCCGTGTATGGGCCACTGCGCTGGCTTGTCTCGCCTCGCCGGGCAGGGAAGGCACGAGCCCGTCGAGGAAATCGAGGAAGTCGAGGTTTAGGTCGAGAACCTCGTGCTCCATGCCCTCCCGGACCAGCACGGCCGACAAGTAGGCCAGTCCCAGGGGCGGAGAGGACGGGTCGCACAGAGGGGGATGGAGCAAAACGGCGCGCATGGTCAGGCGTCCTGGATCTTTTGCAAGGACTTGGCGAGCTGGGCCGGGGAGAGACCGATCACCACGTGGTAGCCGTCGACTTCGAGCACTTGCCGGCCGGTCTGGCGTAGCGTCTCCTGGTCCAGGTTCTCGTCCATGGGCACGACAGTCGCTGGGAGCATTTTGAGTTTGGGAGCGCTGGAATACCAGCGGCGCAGCCGAGCCAGGCGCTTGGTGTCGAGCTTGACGAAGCCGCCCAGGATAGGCAGCAGGCGCTCCAGGGGGATTCGCCGCGCCAGGACGTCCTGCCGGGCGATGACGAAGGTGTTGTCCCTGGCCGTGGCGACCGTCAGGAGAAGAGTCCGGAAGTCCTCCGGCCAGTCGGGCGAGAGCCTGAGCACGACCCGGTCGATGTTGCGCCCCCAGGTTTCCCGCACTCCCAGGTCCGGCTCGGGGCCGCCGCCGACCCAGTCGCCGAAGCCGGTCAAGGCTAGGCGGCCGGTGCTGTCCTTGCGAAGCAGGGCGAACTCCAGGGCCTTGCCGACGAACCCCTTCGCATCGAAGCCGTCGATGGCCAGGACATGGCAGGTTCCATTGCCCCCCCGCAGCCCCTGCGCCAGGGAATAGTTACCCGGAAGGCTGCCGGGCTCGATCGGAGTGGACCCAAGGCTCTCCCGCCACCAAGTCACGAGATCGAAAATCTCCTCCGCTTCCGGACAACGCTCCCGGAGCAGCCTAAGTTGGCCCACGGGGAACCTGGGCGGCACATCGTCCAGGTCTGGCTGACCGCCGTCGTCGGGCATCGTCCGGACATGATCCAGGATAGGCCCCAGGCAGTGCAGGAGACTGGGAGGCTCGACAGGGGCGGCCTTGGGCAGCATCAAGGGATTGTCAAAACCACTGAAGCTTTCGAGGTGCAGGTAAAGCCGGCCAGTCCGCTCCAAGTAGCTTGCCTTGGCGAGCAGCGCGTCGCAGAGCTCGATAGTGATCAGGCCGCTCTCGTTTTGGGGGTGGAGGAGATCTATCACGCCCATGGGCGTGCTCGACAGCGAGCGGTAGATGCTCCTTGCCGCGGAAGAGAGGCCTTGACGCCTGGCTTTCGCGTAGGCTTTGTAGTGCTGGGGCGAGTCGAACAACTTGCGCAGCAGCAGGGCGACCATTCGCTCTTTGGTGATTGACTTGTAGCTTGAGGGTAGATGGGCACGCAAGCAGTTGTCTCGGGTCAAGTCCAGGTGCCGCCGATTGAGCAGCATGCTGGCGAAGAAGGATAGGTCGTTGGCCGGCGTGGAGCGGGCCGGTCGGTAGAAGGTGGACCAGAAGGAGGTCAGCGTCTTGCTGGGCAGGAGTACGTGCTGCTGCTTGCCTCGGTAGGACACCCCGAACTGTTCCAGAGGAGCGATGGACTCCCTGATTTCTTGAGCGTAGACGACATCCCGTCGCCAGGTGCGACGCATGAACTCGCTGGTCTGGTACAGGTTGAACCTATCTCTGTTTTGCAGTCGATCGAGGATATAATCGACGAGATGGGGAAACCAGGCAGGCAGCCCTTCATGGGCCTCTATCAGGCTTCCCAGCTGTTGCAGCCGCTCCTCGATCGCCATTGTCGCCTCTGGCTCAGTCGCCGACCGTTGTAAGGAGTCCGTTGTCCAGGCAGTAGTGGAAGAACTCGAGCATCCGTTCCCGTAATCCTTCGGCCACGAACTCCTCGCCAAGGACGACCTCGATCTCTGCCACCGTCCTCTTGCCGTCGCACAGCTCCCAGATCCTGCGGGCATCCTCGTTCAGGCTCAGGATGGGCAAATTCCCAGCAACGAGCATGGCGCCGAACTGCTCCTGGCGGCACATGGCCCCTGGCGCCGGTCGCGGGCGTGCGGACAGTATCTTCTCATCGGGCATGGTATTCTCCATCAGTTGGCGGGTGTGAACGAAAGCAGATCCTTGGCGCTGAGGGAGCCCCCGCCAGCCAGGGCAGCGGCCCTGCATCCGCCGCCGCACAGGGAGAGGTCCGGGCACTGCTGACACCCCTCCGGAAGATGGCGGTTATCCAGATACGCCTGGCGCAGCGGGGAGGCGGCCAGCAATTCGGTCATGGGCGCAACGAGCAGATTGCCCAGGACTTGGCGTGACATGCCGCAGGTGAGGACATTGCCGTGCACGTCAACATAGAACTTATCGAAGCCAAAGGAGCAGCGATTGCAAAGGTCGCGCAGGTCCTCGGGCAGCAGGCAGGCCGGGGTGGCATTGCCCAATAGCAGGAACATGTCCCGGGCCTTGGTTGCGTCGAGCAGCGTCCTGAGGGCCAGAGTGAACTGGCTGATCGGCGTGGCGAGGGAGACCGCGTCGCGGCCGAGACCGCAGGGGATGAAGCGGGTCAGAGTCATCTCCCGAACTCCGATCTGGTCCAGGATGGCCACGGTCTCGCGCAGCAGGTTCGTCTCGGCGTTGGCGGCGGTCAAGACAAGATTGCTGGCCGTCCTGATGTTGGCCTTCACGGCCAGGGCCAAGGCCCTGACGGTCCTCGTGAAACTGCCGGGGATGGTAGTCAGGCCATCGTGCGCGGCCTCGGGGCCATGCAGAGAGAAGTTGAGGCAAAACGGGCGCATGCTGGCCAGGCGGTCGAAGACTTTCGGATCGGCGAAAGATGTGCCGTTGCTCTGGACCATGACCCTGGGGAAAAGTGTCCGGGCATGCTCGAGGATCTTGAAGAATTCAGGATGCAGCGAAGGTTCGCCGCCCGTAAGGATAAGTTCGAGAGCGCCGGAAGCGGCTACGGCATCGAGGATATCGAAGGGCCGCTCACAGGTAACAGGGGTGCAGGAGTTGTAGCAGAACTTACATCGCAGGTTGCATCGCTCCGTGAGTTCCACCTCCACGCGCGTCACGGGGGTCATGCTGCGTCCCCTTTGCTCCATTTGCGCGTGGCTGGCGTTTTGCCCAGGGCGTGCAGGCAGTCGTCGTAGCCAACGCAGCCTCCCCGACAGGATTCGAGCTCTTCACACTCCCGACAACGAGCCGGAAGATGGCCAAAGGTCTCAAACTGACGCCAACGCTCGTGACGCCACAGCTCACTGAACCCGATCTCCTTGACGTTGCCGATGATGTACGGGGACAAGGGGCACGGGGTCATGAGTCCCTGAGGAGAGATGCGGCACAGACCGTAGCCAACCTGGCAGGGGGTGTTCCATTTGCGCAACCGAACCGTCTGCTCGTCGGGCAACTCGCAATACGGAACGGGACCAGGCAGTTTGACTTCCTTGTACGTGGGCAGCTCGCGCTGGATGCGATCCAATGTATCCAGGACGGCAATGGTCTCCGGCACCCCGAGGACGTGGTCTTGGCCTTCGGGGGTGACCATAATATATCTAGTGACGCAGAAGACATGTACGCCCTCACGAGCCATCCCGCGAGCAATATCGAACAGCTCCAGGTAGTTGTCTCGAAAGGTGCAAACGTTGATTTCGACCTTGACGTCTCGCTCAAGGAGCAGGGAAACGCCGCGAGTCATTCTGGTATGGGCACCGGGAATGCCCACAAGACGATCATGCTTCCCGGCGTCGGCAGCCAGTACGGAGGTGCAAACGCTGGGGAAGAGAACGGCCAGCAGGTCCGCCTTATGCTCGTCGATGAGGGTGGCATTGGTGTTCAGGTGAAGGTCGAAGCCAAGATCTTTGGCATGGGCGGCAAGCTTGAAGAAGTCGGGCCGGGTCAGAGGTTCGCCGCCGTTGAAGTTGATAGAGAAGACTCCGGCGGTCCGCATCTGGTCAAGGACAGCTTTGGCCTCATCGGTGTCGAGTTCTTTGGCCACATCGCGCATGGCGTTGTTGTAACAAAAGAAACAACGATGATTGCATGCCTCGGTGACCTCAAACTGAACGTAAAATGGGGCTGCCGGCCTGAACATCTCGAGATTAGACATGGTTTACCTCAAGGCGACCAGGTGGAGATGCCTCCACCTGGTCGCAGGTTGACTAACGGCACGCCGTACACGCAGTGCAAGCGCAGCAGGCAACCGCCTTCTCAGCTTCAACGCTAACGACCTTTTTGTCATGTCCGGAAAAGGGTTGCTTGAAGGCGCTGAATACCTCGATCCGGGGAGCAAAGATCTTCTTCATAAAAATCTCCAGAAGGGTGATGGGTTAGGTTCAATTCGACTCTTGGCCAAGGATTCAGCAAATGTCACAGTGCGTCCAGCGTAATCTAAACTTTAGCAAAAATTTTAAATAACTATTTTAAATATAAACATATTTTTTAAAAAAATTAAAAGTAAAAATGCTAAATTAATAATTTAATCCCATAAAAATATGTATTAACGAGACTAGGTGCCTAGCTTTCTGTCGCGTGTATGAAATTTTGTCAATAAAAATCAATATGATCCCACCACAGCTTTAGCAAGCTGTGGCGCCAAACGCGTTCCCGCAGCTGATGTTGAGGAGAAAAACCGGGTGCGCCAGCTTATAAAGGAGCACGGGCTGACGGCGCCGGGTAGTCAACGGCTCCAAGCTAAGCGCAAGCCCAGTAGCCACACGCCAAGGCCGTCCAGGTCAAACCATTGCTGGGCGTCGACATGACCAAGGTCACAATCGAAGATTTCAGCTGAATCTACGTCGTGATCGTACTGGACGGGTACACGATGAAGGTCGTGGGTATCCGGGCCTGATGGCTGCGCCGACCAAGCCGGGCTCGGTGGTCATGAGTGCTTCTTGTGTGGTATGCTGGTGTAGCGTGCTACTGCGTTTTTCCGAGGTTCACATAACGTCCGTTCCGGGTCATAGCCTTCCCAATTATTCCAGGTTGTTACCCTGACTAGCCCGCATTGAGGCGGCCCGGGACACTCCAAACGTGCGCCCGGCGCATACGATGCGGCAGGTTCGTATGCAGGCCGCGCACGTTTCCACCTCCCCGCCGGCACGACCACGCGAGGATCTTCCCGGGGATCTTCCTGACCTGCGACACTCATTTTTTGTGAGTTGAGATCCGGACGCGGATTTTTGCCGGCAAAGGATCGAGCCAGGACAAACCCCTAAGCGCATGGGGTGGACCGCTCTAGCGGCTCCACGGCCAGCCGAAAACCCATGGTCCGCAACAAGGCCGTCAAACTGCGCAACTCGGGATTGCCCTGTTTCGATAACGTCCGGTAAAGTTGCGTGGCGTTCAGTCCGGCACCCTTGGCCATCTGCCGTAGCGCCACCAGCAATTCCCCTTGATCGCCATCGGCAAGGATCGCGTTGAGGGAGGCGGCCGCCACAACCGGATCGTCCCGGAACAGTTCCACCATGGCGTCGTCATGGCTACGGTCTTTCATCGCGCGCACTCCTTCAGGGGTCTGCTCACGAAACGGAAAAAATCGTACGCTAAGCCTGTTGCAGCGGCCTGAACTTGTCCGCCCGGGAGTGTACCCTACGAATCCAAGCCGATACTCCTCCTTTTGGGGGCTGGGTCTAGCC
>JAEWCY010000211.1 GCA_023390395.1 Pseudomonadota bacterium
CAGGAGGGGGTGACCCCCTCCTGGACCTCCCCGATGGGGGGAGGGATGGGGCGGAAAACGGGGGGAGAGCTAGTTTTTGGGGCTGGCGGCGCGGGCGGCGGCCAGAGTTCCAGGGGGCACGCGGTAGAGGCGGTTGCCGTCAAAACCGTTGAGGGCCCGGAACCACAGCCAGTAGAACGACGGCCGCACGATGTGGCGGTTGCCCACCCAGTCGAGGAGCATATGCCCCGAGACGCCGATAGTCAGCCCCACGCCCCAGGGCGCGGCGATGCCGAAGCCTACCAGCAGCCACAGGAAGATCACGAACTCGAAGGAATGGAAGATCAGGTAGAGCCGGTCGAGTTTGCCTTCCTCGCAGCTTTTGAAGAAATCCTGCACACCGCCCCAGCCGCGGTTGTAGAGCACGTAATCGGTGACATGGTCGAGGTCGATGAGCACGCTGGAAAACCCGGCGGCGAAGGCCGCCGCCCAGCTGCCGCCGGCGGCGGCGTAACCGGCCGCGGCCAACGGCACGGCGCTCAAGCAATGTTGCGCAAGCTTCACGTCGATTCTTTCCTTGCGGCCAACCGGCCGGCTTCGGTCAACCGGCCGCTGTAGGCCGAAATGTCGTATTCGTAGTACCCGGCGGCGAAAAGCGCCTGAAAGAGCCCCCAGGCCCGCCTTGGCGACAACCCCAGCGCCACCGCCACCTCGCCCGGCATGACCCGTTCGGGAAACGGCGCTTCCCGCACCGCCGCCAACACGGCGAGCAATCGCCGCGCCTCCCCATCCAGGCCGTCTTCCATAATCCCCGCCTCCCCCGGCCGCAACCCCCCATCGGGGAGGTCCAGGAGGGGGTCACCCCCTCCTGGCCGCCGGCGGCATCTCCCCCTCTCTCCCCTACACCCCGGCCGCCTTGAAGGCGGCGTCCACGATCTCCCGGGCCTCTGCCTGCAGGGCCTGCAAATGTTCGCGGCCGTTGAAGCTCTCGGCGTAGATCTTGTAGACGTCCTCGGTGCCCGAGGGCCGGGCGGCGAACCAGCCGTTTTCCGTGACCACCTTGAGCCCGCCGATGGGGGCGTCATTGCCCGGGGCGCGGGTGAGCTTGGCCGTTATGGCCTCGCCGGCCAGGGAGGAGGCCGCGACCATCTCAGGCGACAGCTTGGCCAGGGCGGCCTTCTGGGCCTTGGTGGCCGGAGCGTCCAGGCGTTCGTAGACGGGCTCGCCGAAGCGGGCGGTCAGCGCCGCGTAGCGCTCGGCCGGGTCCATGCCGGTTTTGGCCGTGATCTCGCAGGCGAGCAGGTCCATGATGATGCCGTCCTTGTCCGTGGTCCAGACCGTGCCGTCCTTGCGCAGGTAGGACGCCCCGGCGCTCTCCTCGCCGCCGAAGCCGAACGAACCGTCGACGAGCCCGGGGACGAACCATTTGAACCCCACCGGCACCTCGCACAGCCGCCGGCCAAGCGCTGCGGCCACACGGTCGATCATGGCGCTCGACACCACGGTCTTGCCCACGGCCGCGTCGGCGCGCCAGCCGGAGCGGCTCGTGAAGAGGTAGTCCACGGCCACGGCGAGGTAGCTGTTGGGATTGAGCAGGCCCGCGCCCCTGGTGACGATGCCGTGGCGGTCGTAGTCCGGGTCGTTGCCGAAGGCGATGTCGTAGGAGCCCTTGTGCTCGATCAGCCGGGCCATGGCGTAGGGCGAGGAGCAGTCCATGCGGATCTTGCCGTCCTTGTCCACGGTCATGAAGGAAAAGGTCGGGTCCACCACGTCGCTGGTCAGCGAAAGGTTCAGGCCGTAGCGCTCGGCCATGGGCTCCCAGAAGGCGATGCCCGAGCCGCCCAGGGGATCCACGCCGATGCGAAGGCCGGCGTCCCGGATGGCGGCCATGTCCACCATGTCGCCGAGATCGGCCACGTAGGGCGCGACGTAGTCGTACTCCCGCACGCAACTCGCGCGAAGGGCCGCTTCGTAGGGCATGCGCCGGACCCCGGCGAGCTTTTTCTCCAGGTAGGCGTTGGCCATGTCCTGGACGACGCGGGTGACGTCGGTGTCGGCCGGGCCGCCGGAGGGCGGGTTGTACTTGAAGCCGCCGTCGGCCGGGGGATTGTGGGAAGGCGTGATGACGATGCCGTCGGCCCGGACGCCGGCATGGTCGCGGTTGAAGGTCAGGATGGCGTGGGAGATCACGGGCGTGGGCGTGTAGCCCCGGCCGGCCTGGACATAAGCGGCTACGCCGTTGGCGGCCAGCACTTCCAGGGCGGAAATGAACGCCGGCTCGGACAGGGCGTGGGTGTCCATGCCGAGATAAAGCGGCCCGGTGATGCCCTGTCCGGCCCGGTAGTCGCAGATGGCTTGCGTCGTGGCCAGGATGTGGTCTTCGTTGAAGGAGCCGTCGAAGGAGCTGCCGCGATGGCCCGAAGTGCCGAAGGCGACGCGCTGGAGCGGATCGGCCGGATCGGGAGTGATGGAATAATAGGAGGCGACGAGCCGGGGCACGTTGACGAGCAGGGAACGCGGGGCCGGTTTGCCGGCCAGCGGGCTTGCGGGCATGGGGAGTCCTCCTTGGGATGCGCCTGGAGCATAGTGGCCCAAAGGGGCCGCGTCGTCCATATTGGGCGACGGTTCGAGGGAAAATCGGGGCGGTTCGAGGCGCGTCGCCCGGCAGACCGGGCATTTGCCGGGCTTGGCCAGCCGGTCGCGCTTGGCGAACACGTGGCCGCAGGCCAGGCAACGGGCAGGATGCAGGCGAAGGGGCCGCGGCGTGCGCCGCAGGGACAGGCGCAGGTGGGTCAGGGCGTCGAGCACGGCCTTTTCGCCGTAGCCGGCCAGGCTCGAGAGCTCCAGGGCCGTGAGCGGAACGTCGCTCGCCGCGAGCAGGTCGGCCAGGGCGCGGGCGGGCGTCTTGTCGCGCCTGGCCGGGACCGGGGCGTTCTCGCGGGGCATGGGAGCCAGGCCGATGGGAGGCGTTTCGCCCTAGGCCAGGACGCGCCAGACGTCGTGGACCGTGGCGTAGAGCATGAGCGCAATCAGCGCCAGCCAGCCGCAGGCCGTGACGGGCAGGTAGTACCGCGCCAGGCCGGCGCGGCAGCGCACCAGGACGTCGCAGACGATCTTGCCGCCGTCAAGCGGCGGCAACGGCAGCAGGTTGCACACGGCCAGGCTCACGGACAGGTAGCCGCCAAGCATGAGGAAACGGGAGGCGCTGTCGCCCACGAACCTGCCGCCCTCGGCCACGATGCCGACCAGGCTGCTCAGGTTTTCCGCCTGGCCGAAAAGCTGCCCCAGGGCGGCGAGCATGGCCTTGACGTTGGCGGCGGTCCAGACGAGGGGGGAAAGACAGGCACCGGCCAGGGTGGGCTCGGGGGCGCTCGCGACGTAATAGGCGGCGTAGCAGCCCAGGGCGAAAAGGAGATTGGCGGCCGGGCCGGCCAGGCTGAAGAGGATGCGCCGCCCGAGCGGCAAGGCGAGGTAGTCGGCCTCGCGGGAAAGGGCCAGCAGCACGTAGCCGCCGAAAGGCACGGCCGACAGGCAGCAACGCGTGCCGCCCCAGGTGCGGCTCCACACCACCGGGCCGAACCCCAGGGAGAACCGGGCCACGGGCAGGCCCACGGCCTTGGCGGCCAGGAAGTGCCCCAGCTCGTGCACGAGGATCACGAGACCCAAAAGCAGCGCGACCGCGACGTACGTCACATAAGGCATGGGGTTGCCTCGCCTGTCGGCCGGGAGACCGGCCGACGATTCGGACTAGAGAAAATCCGGGTCCACCGCCGCCTTGCCGCCGGCCAGCATCACCTTGACGAAGCGCACCGAGCGCTCGTCCACGGGAACGATGGGAAACCGGCCCCGGCAGGCGTCGCAGGCGATCATGGTCGGCTTGACCGGCGCGACCACCGGCACCTCGCGCCGGCAAAAGGGGCAGGGATACAGAAACACCAGTTCCACCCCCACGGGCTTGGCCGGGGTGAGGGGTTTTCGCTGCTCGTTGCTCATCGCGCCCTACTCCGCCAAAAGACAGGTTCCGGTCATGGCCGCCGGCACGGGCAGGCCGGCCAGACGCAGGATGGTCGGGGCGATGTCGCCGAGCTTGCCCGGCAGCAGCTTCGCGCCCTTTCGCGCCGCGTCGACGAGGATCAAGCGCACCGGGTTGAGGGTGTGGGCGGTCATGGGGCCGCCGCCCGGGGCGATCATCTCCTCGGCGTTGCCGTGGTCGGCCGTGACGCAAAGCCGCCAGCCGGCGGCCAGGGCGGCCGAGGCGATGCGCCCGACGCAGGCGTCCACGGTCTCCACGGCGGCGATCGCCGCCGGCAGCACGCCGGTGTGGCCCACCATGTCGCAGTTGGCCAAGTTGACCACGGCCAGGGCGTGGCCCTTTGGCAACGATTCCAGAAAGGCGTCGGTCACGGCCGCCGCGCTCATCTGCGGCTTGAGGTCGTAGGTGGCCACGTCGCGCGGCGAGGGGACGAGGACGCGCTCCTCGCCGGGAAAGGGCTCCTCGCGGCCGCAGTTCATGAAATAGGTGACGTGGGCGTATTTCTCGGTCTCGGCTAGGCGCAGCTGGGTCTGCCCGGCGTCGGCGTAGACCTGGCCCAGCACGTCGGAGACGTTTTCCGGGGCGAAGGCCGTGGGCAGGCCGAAGGAGCCGTCGTATTCGGTCATGGTGGCGAAGCCGGAAAGTTTCGGGCGCGCCTTGCGGGCGAAGCCATCGAAATCGTCGCGGGTGAGCGCCGCCGTGATCTCCCGGGCGCGGTCGGCCCGGAAGTTGAAGAAAAACACGGCGTCCCCGTCGCGGATCACCCCGTCGCCCCCGGCCAGCACCCGGGGCTTGACGAATTCGTCCGTCTGCCCGGCGGCGTAGGCCGCTTCCACGGCGGCCACGGGGTCGGCGAAGGGTTCGCCTGCGCCTTCGGTCAGGCCGGCGTAGGCCTCGGCCACGCGCTCGTAGCGCTTGTCGCGGTCCATGGCGTAGAACCGGCCCGTCAGCGAGGCGATGCGGCCGACGCCGGCTTCGCCCAGGAATCCGGCCAGGTCGGCCACGTAGCCCGCGCCGCTTTGGGGCGGCGTGTCGCGGCCGTCGAGGAAGGCGTGGACAAGCACGTCCTTCTGGCCCAATGCGGCCAGGGCCGCCACCAGGGCTTTCAGGTGATTGAGGTGGCTGTGCACCCCGCCGTCGGAAACCAGGCCCATGAGGTGCACCCGGCCGCCGCAGGCCAGCGACGCGGCGGCGAGTTCGGCCAGCACGGGATTTTTCGCCAGCTCCCCCTCCTCCACGGCCATGTCGATGCGGGTCATGTCCTGGTAGACCACGCGCCCCGCGCCGATGTTCATGTGGCCGACCTCGGAGTTGCCCATGAAGCCGTCCGGCAGCCCCACGGACCGGCCCGAACAGGCCAGCGTGGTGGACGGGTAGCCGGCCAGCAGCCGGTCGAGGTTCGGTGTCCTGGCCAGGGTCACGGCGTTGCCGGGCCCGGCCGGGGCCAGGCCCCAGCCGTCGAGGATGAGGAGCAGGGTGGGGGTCATGCGTCGCTCGGGTCCGGCTCGGGAGTCGCCGGGGATTTGGTCGGGGCGGGCAAGGGGATGCGCTTGCCCTCGGACCACAGGCCTTCGATATTGTAGAAGGGGCGCAGGTCTTCCTGGAAGATGTGGACCATGACGTCGTTGAGGTCGAGCAGCACCCACTGGCCGTGGCGGTAGCCTTCCATGCCGAGGTAGGAAAAGCCCTCCTCGCCGCAGCGCTCGAGGACGTGGTCGGCCAGGGCCTTGGCCTGGCGCAGGCTCACGGCCGAGGCCACGACCATGGCTTCGCACACGGGGTTCACGGGGGCCACGTCCAGGGCCAGGATGTCCTTGGCCTTCTTCTCGGCCAGCCAGCCGGCCACGATGACGGCCTTGGCCACGGCGGACAGGTTCTTGTCGGTTTTTTTCTGGGGCATCGTCTCTCCGGGGAATGCTCGGGCGCTCCCCGTTCGCGGGGAGACGCCGGACCTCTATCCGATTTGGGGCCGGTCCGCAAACGCCGCCGGGAACGTCGTTTTTCCCGGGCCCTCTCTTGACGTGGCGGTCGGCTTTCGGGCAGGTATCGCCTTTGGACGCGCCAAGACGTCATGGGAGGAAGCCGCATGATTTTCGATATGGATATCGAAACCCTGCCCAGGGAAGAACTGGAGGCCTTGCAGCTCAAACGTCTCAAGGGCCTTTGCGAACGGGTCTACGCCAACGTCGCCTTTTACAGAAAGGCTTTCGACGAACTCGGCGTCAAGCCCTCCGACATCAAGAGCCTGGCCGACGTGCGCTACCTGCCCTTCACCGAGAAGCAGGACCTGCGCAACCACTATCCCTTCGGCCTTTTCGCCGTGCCCAAGGACAACGTGGTGCGCATCCACGCCTCGTCGGGCACCACGGGCAGGGCCACGGTCACCGGCTACACCCAGCGCGACGTCAACAACTGGGCCACCATGATGGCCCGGTCCCTGACCGCGGCCGGAGCCTCGCGCCGCGACATCATCCACGTGGCCTACGGCTACGGCCTTTTCACCGGCGGCCTCGGGGCCCACTACGGGGCCGAGCGCCTGGGCGCGACCACGGTGCCGGTTTCGGGCGGCGGCACCCGGCGCCAGGCCATGCTGCTGCGCGATTTCGGGGCCACAGTGCTTTGCTGCACGCCCTCCTACAGCCTGGTGCTCTACGAAACGGCGCTGGAAGCCGGCATCGACTTCAAGGAGCTGCCCCTTCGCATCGGCGTGTTCGGGGCCGAGCCCTGGACCGACGAGATGCGCCGGGAAATCGAAAAAAAGATGGGCATCAAGGCCATCGACATCTACGGCCTGTCCGAGGTCATGGGGCCGGGCGTCGGCATCGAGTGCGTCGAGGCCCAAAACGGGGCCCACCTCCAGGAAGACCACTTCCTGTGCGAGGTCATCGACCCCGAGACCAAGGAACCGGTCAAGCCGGGCGAGGTCGGCGAGCTGGTCATCACCACCCTGACCAAGGAAGCCCAGCCGCTGATCCGCTACCGCACCCGCGACATCACCCGCCTGGAGACCGTGACCTGCAAGTGCGGCCGCACCACCGCCCGCATGGTGCGCGTCCAGGGCAGAAGCGACGACATGCTCATCATCCGGGGCGTCAACGTCTTTCCGTCCCAGATCGAGAGCATCCTGCTCGAGACCGAGGGCCTCAGCCCCTACTACCAGCTGGTGGTCGAGCGCGAGGGCAACCTCGACACGCTCACGGTCCAGGTCGAGGTCGACGAGAAGATCTTCTCCGACGAGGTCAGAAAGCTCCAGCGCCTGGAAGGCAAGATCCAGAAGAACATCAAGGAATTCCTGGGCGTCACCGCCCTGGTCAAACTGGTCGAGCCCCGGGCCATCCAGCGTTCCGAGGGCAAGGCCAAGCGCGTCCTCGACCTGCGCCACGCCTAACGGTCCCAACGTCATCCGGAGGGAAACGCCATGAAAGCCGAACAGATTTCCATCTTCCTGGAAAACCGCGCCGGACGCCTTGAGGAAGTCACCCGCGTCCTGGCCGAGGCCGACATCAGCATCCGGGCCCTGTCCCTGGCCGACACCTCGGATTTCGGCATCCTGCGCCTGATCGTCAGCGACCACGAGAAAGCCAAGGTCGCGCTCAAGGAACACGGCTTCACCGTGGGCCGCAACGCCGTGGTGGCCGTGGAAGTGCCCGACGCCCCGGGCGGCCTGCACTCCATCCTCAAGCTCCTGTGCGCCGGCGGCATCAACGTCGAGTACATGTACGCCTTCGTGCACCAGTGCGAAAAGTCGGCGGTCATCATCGTGCGCTTCGACCGCACCGACCAGGCCATCGAACTGCTCCAGAAAAACAACATCCCCATCATCCCCGGGGAACAGCTCTACAAGATCTGAAACCGACACGACGCGGGCGGCCGGAGACGTTCCGGCCGCCCGCCGACCAGTCCCCGGCCGCCGTCTCCCGCCCGGAATCCGGGCCCCTTCCGCCTTGTCCCCCCGGCCGGGCCGCCGCTGGCCCCATGACGCCCATGCACGCCTTTTCCCCTCTCGCGGCCCGACGCGGCCGGCCGGGCCGCGCCGCCCGAGCGCTCCTCCTCGCGGCCGCCCTGTACCTGGCCATGGTCGGCCTCGACGCCTTCGTCTACCGCGTCCTGCCCAGGCTCGACCGCCTTTCCGAAAAGCACCGCGAGCTGCTCTATTCTTACGGCGTCTACGACCCGGCGACCAATCCCCTGTACCGGCCCTGGCTGCACGGCTACGTCAACGCCCCGGGCCTGCCGCCGCGCCGGGGCACGGCCGACGACGCCTACCGGGCCTACGGCGTGGCCCTGCCCGATCCCCCGGCCGTGGAGGTGTCCGGCACCGACGCCCTGGGCTGGTGGAACGGCCGGACGCCGAGCCAGGCCGAGACGCTTTTCATCGGCGATTCCTTCTGCTACGGCGCGGGCTCGGGCACGGCCCAGAGCATCCCGGCCCTGTACGAAAAGCTCACCGGCAGGCCCGTGTACGCCGCCTGCAAGAACGGCTACGGCCTGCCCCAGTACCGCGACATCCTGCGCCGGCTGACCGAAGAGGCTCCAACCGGCTCGTCCGAACGCTTCGCCGGCCGCGAGGCGGTGGTGCTCGTCTACGTGGGCAACGACCTGGCGGCGGACCTCTTCGTCTACCGCCATCGCCTGGCCGAGGAGCGGATGGGGCTTTCGCGCCATTTCCGGCTCGCCTCCCTGCGCCGCCTCTCCCGTTACCTGCGCGACGCAGCAGCCGGCCAGGGACAGGCCCTGGCCGCCGCGCCGCCGGCCGCCGTGGACACCCAGGGCTACTATCCCGTGCCCCTGACCGTGCCCACCGAGCGCGGCCTGCCCTTCGCCTTCCATCCCTTCTACCGCAGCTTCATCGACGCTTCCTGGTTCGGCCCGGCCGAGGAGGACGAGGTGCGCCAGGCGCTTTGCGACCTGCGCGACCTGGCCAAAAAGGCCGGCCTGTCCCTTCGGGTGGCCGTGCTGCCCACGGCCTTGCAGGTCCTTTATCCGCGCATCGACTTCTCGGCCGTGCCCCGGCGTTCGGAATTCTCGGCCAAAGCCGCCGACGCCACGCGCAACCTCAACGCCCTGACGGCCACGCTCCTGGATATGCTGCGCGGGCTCGACATCGCCACCGTGGACATGGAGCCCGTGCTCATGGACGCGCCCGACGCCGGCCGCTGCTACTGGCCCACGGACACCCATCTCACCCCTCGCGGCAACGTCGCGATGGCGAGAGCCCTTCTCCCGGCCGATTTCTCCTCCGCTTCGCCGCCAGCGCCTTGACAATCCTCGCCCCTTCCGGGCTACGATGCGGGGATGACGAGCACCGCCCGGGCGAAGCTGCGCCCGGCGGGAAAGGAAGGGATATGGCGCGGCAAGGCCTGACGCGACGCGAAGCGTTTTCCTGGGAGCTGGCCCGCACGGGAACCATGCGCGTCCCGGCCCGGGTCTTCGGCTCGCCGGCGGCGGTCGCTGCCATGGAGGACAGCGTGTTCGCCCAGCTTGCCAACGTCGCCTCCCTGCCGGGCGTCGTCTCGCCCGTGGTGGCCATGCCCGACGCCCATGCCGGCTACGGCTTCCCCATCGGCTGCGTGGCCGCCTTCGACCCGGGCGAGGGCGGCGTGGTGAGCGCCGGGGGCGTGGGCTTCGACATCGCCTGCGGCGTGCGCACCCTTGTCGCCGACCTGGACAGGCAGGACGTGGAGCCCCAGCGCGAGGCCCTGGCCGACGCCCTGTTCGCCCTGGTCCCGGCCGGTCTCGGCACGCCGGGCAACCTGCGCCTTTGCGCCAGGGAGATGGAGGCCATGCTCGCCGGCGGCGCGGTCTGGGCCGTGGAGGCGGGTTTCGGCGACAGGGAGGACTTGCCGCGCATCGAGGATGGCGGCCGCCTGGCCGGGGCCGATCCGGACGCGGTCTCGCCAAGGGCCAAGGAGCGTCAGCGCGACGCCCTGGGGACGCTCGGCTCCGGCAACCACTACCTGGAGGTCCAGTACGTGGAGGAGGTGCGCGACGCCCGCGCCGCCACGGCCCTCGGCCTGCGGCCGGGACAGGTGACGGTGTCCGTGCACTGCGGCTCCCGGGGTCTGGGCCACCAGACGGCCACGGACCACATGGAAGCCATGCTTAAGGCCGCGCCGCGCCACGGCCTGATCCTGCCCGACCGCGAGCTGGCCTGCGCCCCGGCCGATTCCGACGAGGCCAGGCGCTACCTCGGGGCCATGCGCGCCGCGGCCAACTGCGCCCTGGCCGGCCGGCAGGTCGTCACGCACCTGTGCCGCGAAGCCTTTGCCGGCCTTTTTCCCGGCGCGCGCCTGCGTCTGCTCTACGATGTCTCCCACAACCTTTGCCGGGCCGAGCGCCACCTGGTCGGCGGCCGGGAAAAAACGCTTTTCGTCCATCGCAAGGGCGCGACCCGGGCCCTGGGCCCGGGCCACCCCGATCTGCCGCCGGCCCTGGCCGGCTGCGGCCAGCCGGTCATCGTCGGCGGCAGCATGGGCACGGCCTCGGCCATCCTGACCGGGACCGACGCCGCCGAGGCCTTGGCCTTTTCCTCGGCCTGCCACGGGGCCGGCCGGGCCATGAGCCGCAAGCAGGCCCTCAAACGCTTCAGGGGGCGCGACGTGCTCGCCTCCCTGGCCGCCCGGGGCATCGCCGTGCGCGCCCACGACCTGCGCGGCCTGGGGGAGGAAGCCCCAGGAGCCTACAAGGACATCGAGGACGTGGTCGCCGCGGTCCACGCCTCGGGACTGGCCAGGCCGGCCGCAAGGCTGCGCCCCCTGGCCTGCATCAAAGGATGACCCCATGCTCAAGCGCCTGATACGGGAAACCGAGGCCATGGCCACGCTGACCGGCGACGCCCTGCTGCTTCTGGACAACGACGGCATCATCGTCCACGCCACCGCCGAGGCCGGCAGCCTGCTCGGCACGACGCCGAACATGCTGCGCGGCACGGTCTTCGGCATCCCCCTGGCCGGCGAGGGCCAAGCCGAGGTGCGCCTGGCCGCCAGCGGCCGCCGGGCCGTGCTGCGTTTCGAACGCTTGAGCGACCAGGGCTTGCCGCTGACCAGGGTGCTCCTTCGCGACGTCACCGCCCATCGCCAGGCGGCGGACGAACTGGCCGCGGCCAAGAAGGCGGCCCTGGCCGGCGAACGGGCCAAGAGCCACTTCCTGGCCAACATCACCCACGAGATCCGCACGCCCATGATCGGCATCCTGGGCATGACCGAGCTGACCCTGGCCACGGAGCTGACCGACAAACAGCGGGAATACCTGGAGATGGCAAGGCATTCGGCCAAGTCCCTGCTCACGGTGCTCAACGACATCGTGGACTACGCCCGCATCGAGGTGGGGGCGCTGGAGCTGGCCCGCACCCCGTTCGACCTGCGCCAGACCGTGGAGGAGGCGGTCAGCGTGTTTAGGCCCCTGGCCGCCAAAAAAGGCCTGGCCCTGGAAAGCCGGCTCCTCGGCGACGTGCCTGACGTCCTGGTCGGCGACGCCAGCCGGCTGCGCCAGATACTCATCAACCTGGTCGGCAACGCGGTCAAGTTCACCGATTCCGGCAGCGTCATCCTGGCCGTGTCCCACGCCGACGAAGCGCGTGGCCCGGACGCCGTGCGCCTGCGCTTCGCCGTGCGCGACACGGGCATCGGCATCCCCCGCGACAAGATCCAGGCCATTTTCGACAGCTTCACCCAGGCCGACGTCTCCCCGGCCCGGCGCTACCAGGGAGCGGGGTTGGGGCTCGCCATCGTGCGCCACCTGGTGGCCATGCAGGGCGGGGACTACGGCGTGGAAAGCGAGGAAGGCCAGGGGAGCGTGTTCACCTTCAGCCTCGAATTCGCCCTGCCGGCCGGGCGCGCCGAGGACGCCCCGCCGGCGGCCGTGCCCGGCGAGGCGGCGCAGGCGCGCCCCCTGACCGTGCTCCTGGCCGAGGACAACCCCATCAACCAGCTCTACGCCAAGGAACTGCTGGAAACCGACGGCCACCACGTAGTCACTGCCCACACCGGACGCCGGGCCCTGGAAATCCTGCGACGAAGGCATTTCGACGTCATCCTCATGGACATCCAGATGCCCGAGATGGACGGCCTGGAGGCCACCCGGGCCATCCGGGGGGACGAATCCGGCGACTTCGACCCGGACATCCCCATCGTGGCCCTGACGGCCCATGCCTTAAAGGGCGACCGGGAGACCTTCCTGCGCGCCGGCATGAACGAATACCTGAGCAAGCCCGTGAGCCCCGAGGCCCTGGCCGCGGCCCTGGCCCGGGCCATGGGCGCGGCCGCGCCGGCGGCCCCCGTTGCGCCCCTGACGGAGGAGACGGACGCGCCCGCGCCCGATGCCCTGGACTGGTCGGAACTGCTCGCCAAGGCGCGCGGCAACACGGGCTTTCTCATGAAGCTCTTCGCGGCCTTCGTGGCCGAGCAGCCCGGCAACCTGGAAGTCATCCGCGAGGCCCTGGCCCGGGGCGACCACGGCCAGCTGGCCTTCCTGGCCCACTCCCTCAAGGGGGCCGCCGCCACCATGTGCGCCCCGCGCCTGCGCCAGGCCAGCCACGACCTGGAACGGGCCGCCAAGGACAATGACGCCGCCCTGTCGGCGGCGACCTTCGAAACCATGGAGACGACCCTGCGGGAAGTGATGCAGGCGATGCGGGAGAAGCTCGACCAGGAAGCGGCGGGAAGCCAGGCGAAATAGACACGGCGCGGGCAGCCCCCTGCCCGCGCCGTGTCCGGAGCGAAGGTCAGGAGAGCATGTCGGCCATGGCGTAGAGCTTGCCGGCCGGCTGCTTCCTGATCCAGGCGGCGGCGCGCAGGGCTCCCTGGGCGAAGGTCTCGCGGTTGCCCACCCGGTGGGTCACCTCGATGCGCTCGCCCGGGCCGAAGAAATAGACCGTGTGGTCGCCCACCACGTCGCCGCCGCGAAGGGCGGCCACGCCGATCTCTTCGTTCGTGCGCGGGCCGATGATGCCGTCGCGCGCATGGCGCTTGACCGCGTCGTAGTCCGCGCCCCGGGCCTCGGCCAGGCATTGGCCGAGCTTGATGGCCGTGCCGCTCGGCGCGTCGGCCTTCTTGTTGTGGTGGATCTCCATGATCTCCAGGTTGTAGGCCGGGCCGAGCCGCCGCACGAGGTCGGGCAGGACCGTGAGCAGGACGTTTAAGCCCACGCTCATGTTGGGCGCGAAAAAGACCGGGGTCTTTTTCGCCGCCTCGGCCAAGGAGGCGGTCTGGTCCGGGGAAAGCCCGGTCGTGCCGACGACGATGGGGTTGCCGGCAGCGGCCGCCGCCGTGGCCGAGGCCACGGAATTGGCCGGGGCGGTGAAGTCGATGACCACCGCGCCGGGGCATTTGGCCAGCACCGTGGGCAGGTCGTCGCCCACCACGCATTCGAGGCCGGAAAGCCCGGCCGTGCAGCCGCTGCGCTCCAGCGCCCCGGCCAGCCGGTAGTGGTCCGGATCGGCCTTGGCCAGCCGGACCAGAGTCGCGCCCATGCGCCCCAAGGCGCCCATGATCACCACATCGCACACGCTCATGTCCGCGCTCCCTTTGCCGTAAAATGTTGTCTTGCCAGGGGGCTAGCAGATGCGCGGCAACTGCTCGCCCTCGAGCATGCCGAGCAGCCGCTTGCCGCCCAGGGGCGTGACCAGGGCGACCTTGCCCTGGTGCTCCGTCACCACGCGCCCGATCACCGCCGCGCCCGCGGCCAGGGGATCGGCCCGCATGACGGCCAGGGCCGCCTCGGCCTTGGCCTCGGGCACGATGCAGATGCACTTGCCCTCGTTGGCCAGGTACAGCGGGTCGAGCCCGAGCACGGCGCAGCCGCCGGCCACGGCGGGGTCCACCGGGATGGCCTGCTCGGTCAGCTCGATGCCCACCCCGGACTGGCCGGCGATCTCGTTGAGGGTGGTGGCCAGCCCGCCCCGGGTGGGATCGCGCAGCACGTGCACGTCCCCCACGGCGGCGAGCAGCTTTTCCACCAGCCCGCCCAGGGCGGCGCTGTCGCTTCTGACCGGGGAGTCGAAGGACAGGCCCTGGCGCGTGGACAGGATGGCCAGGCCATGGTCGCCCATGGTGCCGCTGACCAGGACCGCATCGCCCGCCTCGGCCCGGTGGCCGCTCGGCGCGGGGTCGACCAGCACCTGGCCCACGCCCGTGGTGTTGATGAAGATCTTGTCCGCCGCGCCCCGGGGCACCACCTTGGTGTCGCCGGCCACCACGCGCACGCCGGCCCGACGCGCCGCCTCGCCCATGGAGGCGACCACGCGTTCGAGGTCGTCCATGGGCAGCCCCTCCTCCAGGATGAAGCCGCAGGTGAGGTAAAGCGGCCGCGCGCCCATCATGGCCACGTCGTTGACCGTGCCGTGCACGGCCAGGGAGCCGATGTCGCCGCCCGGGAAGAAGATGGGGTCCACCACGAAGCTGTCCGTGCTGACGGCAACCGCGCCGCCCAGGGAAAGCACGGCCGCGTCGTCCATGCGGGCCAGGATGTCGTTGCCGAGGTGGCGGAAGAAGAGGTCGTTGACGAAGCGGTGGGAGGCCCGGCCCCCGCTGCCGTAATCGAGAAGTACCTTGTCCATGCTGCGAATCCTTCAGGCGGACGAATGCGGACGCCGCCGGCCCCGCCGGCGGACGGCCTTGGCCAGGCGCGCGGGCCGAAGCCCGCCTCCCTGCCGGAAGGCTCTTATAGGCGCAAACGCGCGTTCTATCCAGAGGCTTCGGCCCTCCGCGCGCCTGCGGGAGGAAACGGGAGCCGGCGGTCTCCCCATGAAAGGTCCGCAGCGCCCAGGCGTCGCCGGGCGGGACCGCCGGCCGTCACGGGCAGCCGTCAGGGGCGGCCGGTTATTTCCGAAAAACGTCGGCTAGTTGGAACAGAACCGCACCACTTCGTGGGCGATATGCGACAGGGGCATGATCTTGTCCACGCCGCCGAGCTTGATGGCTTCCTGGGGCATGCCGAAGACCACGCAGGAGGCCTCGTCCTGGGCGATGGTGTAGGCCCCGGTCTCGTGCATCTCCTGCATGCCGGAAGCCCCGTCGTCGCCCATGCCGGTCATGATGACGCCCACGGCGTTTTTCCCGGCGTAGCGGGCGGCGGAGCGAAACAGCACGTCCACGCTCGGCCGGTGGCGGCGCACCAGCGGGCCGTCCTTGACCTCCACGAAATAGCGCGCGCCGCTGCGCTTGAGCAGCATGTGGCGGTTGCCCGGGGCGATGAGCGCCTGACCGCGCAGGATCGTGTCGTTGTCCTTGGCTTCCTTGACGGTGATGCGGCAGATGCCGTCCAGGCGCTTGGCGAAGGCGGCGGTGAACTGCTCGGGCATGTGCTGGACGATGACGATGCCCGGGCAGTCTTGCGGCATGGCCTCGAGGAATTCGCGCAACGCCTCGGTGCCGCCCGTGGACGCGCCCACGGCCACGACCCGTTCGGTGGTCTGGAACATGGCCTTGCCCGTGGGGCCGGGCAGCACGGCGTCGGCCGAAAGCTTGGGCGTGACCTTCATGGCCGCGACGGGCACGAGCTTTTTCATCTTGGCCCGGGCCGCGGCCTTGACCGCGTCCACCACCCGGATGCGCGACTCCTCCAGGAACTGGCGCGTGCCGAGCTTGGGCTTGAGGATGATGTCCATGGCCCCGTATTCCATGGCCCGCAACGTGGTCTCCGAGCCGGATTCGGTCAGGGTCGAGCAGATGACCACCGGAATGGGGTGCTGGGCCATGATCTTGCGCAGGAAGGTCAAGCCGTCCATGCGCGGCATCTCGATGTCCAGGGTGATCACGTCCGGGGCCTGCGTTTCCATGCGCTTGACCGCGGCGTAGGGATCGCCGGCGGAACCGATGACCTCGATTTCGGGGTCCGAGGACAGGATGTCGGTCAGGGTCTGCCGGACCAAGGCGGAATCGTCCACCACCAGGACCTTGATGCGATTGCTCACGAGTTACCTCTGCGCGAAGATTGGAACGGCGGGTTAAATTTTCCTATAAACCGTGGGAGCGTGTTGGCGCAAGGGCAAGTCCATGCCGGTGAGGCTTTCGGAGTGGCCGATGAAGAGGTGGCCGCCGGAGCGCAGCTGGAGGCAGAACTTCTGGAGGAGCTGCTCCTGGGTGGCCCGGTCGAAATAGATCATGACGTTGCGGCAGAAAATGGTGTCCATCGGTTCTGGGAAGCTGAATGCCTCCATGAAGTTGAGGCGTCGGAAATCGATGGCGCTTCGCAGTTCGGGCACGAGCCGCACGAGCTTGCGCGACTTGTCCTTGCTGCGCAGGAAATACCGGCGTTTGAACTCCATGGACATCTTGGCCAGACGCTCTTCGGGATAGACGCCGTTTTTGGCCAGGGACAGCACGCGAGTGGAGATGTCCGTGGCCATGACGGAGAAGCGGAACCCCGAAACGCGCAGGGCGAATTCCGAGAGCACGATAGACAGGGTGTAGGGCTCCTCGCCGGTGGAGCAACCGGCGCTCCACAGGCGAAAGGGCCGGGCCGGGCCGTGGGCGGCCCGCCAGGCCGGCAGCACGTCCTGGGTCAGGATCTCGAAGTGGCGCGGCTCCCGGAAGAACTCCGTGGTGTTGGTGGTGATGACGTCGATGAGGTGCACGAGTTCCTCGTCCAGGCCCTGGGGGCTGAACAGGAACTCGTAATACTGGCGGTAGCCCGACATGCCCAGGGTGCGCAGGCGCTTTTGCAGCCTGGCCTCCACCATGACCTTCTTGGACAAGGGCAGCTTGATGCCGACCTCGGTATGAATGAATTCGCTTAACCTCTTGAATTCCTTATCCGACATAGTGGCCAGGCCGCTGGCCCGGGCCGGAGCGCCCGCCGTCGCCATGGGGATCAAGCCTCCGTGTTCTCTGGTGCGGCCTCGCCCAGGGTCTGGGCCAAGCCGGCAAGTTCCAGGGAGGTGAAGACCTTGTTGATGTCCAGGATGATGATGAACTGGTCCCCGGACTTGCCCATGCCCCGGATGAAATCGGACTTGATGGGCGTGCCCATGCGCGGCGTGGGCTCGATCTGGGCGCTTTCCATCTCGTAGACCTCCTGGACCGAATCGGCCAGGGCGCCGAGCACCGTGGCCTCGCCCTCCAGGCTGACCTCGACGATGATGATGCAGGTGTTGACCGTGCGCTCGGTGGCGCCCATGCCGAACTTGAGCTTGAGGTCCACCACGGGCACGGCCCGGCCGCGCAGATTGATCACGCCCCGGATGTAGTCCGGCGTGCGGGGCACGCGCGTGATGTTGACCAGTTCGAGGACCTCGCGCACCGAACCGATGTCCAGGGCGAAGAGTTCCCGTTCCAGGGTGAAGGTCAGGTACTGGTTGTCGTTGCTGCTTGCGGCCTCGGCCATGGCTGTCGTCCTCCCGATCCCCGGCGGTTGGCGCGGGATGCGGCGCGATTGGCGGTTACTTTGTATAGAGGGCCGGATGCGATCCGTCCGGGTCGGCCGCCCGGCGCACCAGCGCCGCCACGTCCAGGATCAGGGCCATGCGGCCGTCCCCCCGGATGGTGGCGCCGGAAAATTCCTCGATGTCGCGGTACAGCGGCCCCAGACTCTTGATGACGGTCTGGTGCTCGCCCACCACCCGGTCCACGGCCAGGCCGACCCTGGCCCCGTCCACGGTCACCACGACGATGGGTTCGATGGCCGGGCGCTGCCCGTCGATGGCGAAGGCCTCGCGCAGGCGCAGGCAAGGCACCACCTGGCCGCGCATGTTGAGCACCCCGGGCTCCGCGCCGTCGCCGCCCCGGGTCCTCTCCACGCACTCCTCCACGAGCCCCAGCGGAACGACGTAATACTCCGCCCCCACCTGGACCTGCAAGCCGTCGATGATGGCCAGGGTCAGGGGCAGCCGCACGGTGATGGTCGCGCCGCGCCCGGGCTGGGAATCGATCTCCACCGAGCCGCGCAGCGCGTCGATGGCCCGCTTGACCACGTCCATGCCCACGCCCCGGCCGGAGATGCTGGTGACGGCCTTGGCCGTGGAAAAACCGGGCAGGAAGATGAGGTTGTAAAGCTCCTTGGCCGTCATCTCCGCCCCGACGGGGATCAGCCCGCGCTCCTCGGCCCGCTTGCGAATGGCCTGGGCGCTCAAGCCCGCGCCGTCGTCGGCCACGGTGATGACCACCTCGCCGCCGGAATGGGCGGCGCTTAAGCGTATGACGCCCGCCGCCGGCTTTCCGGCCGCCTCGCGCACGTCGGGGAACTCGATGCCGTGGTCGATGCTGTTGCGCAACAGGTGGACCAGCGGATCGCCCAGGCGCTCGATGACGGTCTTGTCGAGCTCCGTCTCCTCGCCCTGGGTGACCAGCTCGATCTCCTTGCCGAGCTCGGCGGTCAGGTCGCGCACCAGCCGGCGGAACTTGGCGAACGTCGCCCCGATGGGCAGCATGCGGATGGACAGCGTGGAATCGCGCAGGCTCTCGGCCAGGCGCTCCAGGTGTTCGGCCAGGCCGCGCAGGGCCGGATCGCCGCGGTCCTCCACGGCCTGGCGGATCTGGGCCTGGACGATGACCAGCTCGCCCACCAGATCGACCAGATCGTCGAGCTTGTCGGCCGCGACGCGTATGCTCGACGCCTTCTCTCCGCGTTCGGGTCCCTTCTGGGCCAGCTCCTGCACGGCCTGCTGCTCGCAAAGGGCCGAGGCCACCGTGCCGGGGCTGACCAGGCCCTGGTCGGACAGGATGTCGCCGAGGCGGCGCTGAGCGGCCAGGGCGGCCTCCAGGTCCTCGGCGCGGATGTCGCCGCGCGACACCAGTATCTCGCCCAGGCGGCGGTGGACGGCCGCGCCGTCGACGGCGCACCCGTCTTCGAGCACGTCGAGGCGCAGCTCGCACTCGTCCTCGACGAACAGGAACACGTCCGTGACGGTCGAGGCCTCGGCCTCGGTGCGCAGCACGCAGTCCCACCAGACGAGGCAGGCCTCGGGATCGATCGCGTCGAGGGCGGGCACGCCCTCGGTATGGGCATAGACGCGGCAGTCGCCGAGGGCCGCCAGGTCTTGCAGGAAAAGCAGCGGGGTGTTGCCGGTGGCCAGCATGGTGGCATGGGGCCGAAAGCGCAGCCGGTAGATGCGGACCACGCCGGGCCGGGGCTTCTCGGCCGGGGCGGCCTCGACCGACCGGGTCGGGGAAGGCTCGACCGCGCCGGCCACGGCCCGGAATCCGGCCAGGATCTCGCTGCCCGTCGCGGCCAGTTCCGCCTCCTGCTCCTCCCGGGGATCGAGCAGGGCCCGGATGTGGTCGCAGGCACGAAGCGACAGGTCGAGCAGCCGTCGGTCCACGCCGAGCAGCCCGTTGCGCACCCGGTCGAAGACCGACTCCACGTCGTGGGTGAAGGCCGCGATGTCGTCGAAGCCGAACATCGCGCCCGAGCCCTTGACGGTGTGCAGGCCGCGAAAGATCTTGTGCAGGAGGTCGACGTCGCCGGGGTCGTGCTCCAATTCCAGGAGCGAGGCCTCGAGTTCGGCCAGCAGGTCCCTGGCTTCCTCGACGTAGGCGGCGCGGTGGGCGTCTTCCTGGTTTTTCATCGGCGTGGCGGCCTCCCTGCCGGTTCACGGCCGGACGCGTCAGAACAGTTCCACATTGTCCCCGAACTCTCCGGAATCCTCGGACGCCGACCCCGCCTCCGGAGCAGCCGCTCCCGATCCGGCCAGGCCGAAAGCGGCCTCGTGCACGGCCCGTTCGGCTTCCATGGTGTACCGGTCGTAGAGCTGCCGCAGCCTGACGCTGCGGCCGCTGCCTCCTTCCGGAGCGATCTTCCTGGCCAGGGCCACCTGCTCGGCCAAGGTCCGGCGGATGGCTCGCAGGCGCGCGCCGATGTCCCGGTCGAAGTCGATGCCCGCGCCCACTTTGGCGGCCCGCTCGCCCACGGAGGCGCTGGAACGCTGCAGGGATTCGAAAAGCTCCAGGCAGCGCCCGGAAGAGGCGCTGGCGTCGGAGAGCACGGCGTCGAGTTCGCCGATCACGCGCCAGGATTCGGTCTGGTCGTTGCACCGTCCGGCGTTGTCCTGGAGCGTGCGCGACGCCTTGGAAATCTCCCGCAGGATGCCGGCCACGGCGTCCGTCTGGCGGATGGCGTCCACGGACAGGCGCTGGATGGCCAGGGCCAGCACGCCGAGCGCCGCGCCGGCCGCGCCGGTGTGGGCGGCCTTGATGCTGGCGTTTATCGCGATCAGTTCGATCTCCGCCCCGACCTCCTCGATGGCTTCGATGGAGCCGCCCATGTCCGTGATGGTGCCGGCCACGGAATCCATGATGCCGCCGAGGGCCTCGCCCTGGGCGGCGAAACCGCCGAGTTCTTCCTTGACCGTGGCGATGCCGGATTCGACCCGGGCCAGGGAGTTGTCCTTGCCCTGCCCGCCGATGGCCGAGGTGATGGCCGCGCCGATGTCCCGGATGCGGGCGGCCAGCGAATCCAGGGCGTCGCGCAGACGGTCGGCGGCCTGGGCAAAATGCTCGTCGGCGCTTTTGAGCTGCGAATCCTGCAGGGTCAGCACATCGGCCACGAAGGCGGCCAGGTCCACGGCGTCCTCTTCGCTGGCCCGGCCGCCGTCCTCGTCGAGGACATGGGCCACCTCGGCCAGGGCGTGTTCGGCGTGCTCGATCTGCTGGCGCACGATGTCGTGGGATTGCAGGGAACGCACGGCCTGCCCGATTTCGCCGCGGATGCTTTCGGCGTTTCGCGCCAACTCGACGGAAAGATCGGCCGAGCAGGCGGACATGGCGGCCAGTCCGGCGATGTTGGCCGACAGCTCCCTGGAGACCAGCTCGAAGCACTGCTCCTGGGCGTGGATGATGCCGTGCGTCCTTTCCCGGGCCGAGGCGACGTGGCCGCGCAGGGCCTCGACCTTGGCGGCGATGCCGGCGCAGTGGTCCACGATGAGGTGGGCGAGCTTTTCCACGTCGTCGGCCAGGGTGGAGAAGCCGCGCCCGTCCCCGCCCAGGCGGGCGCTTTCGATCCGGGTGGCGATGCCGAGCATGGAGAGGTGTTTGACGATGCGGGAAAAGGCCGAGAGGATGCCGGCGAGTTCCTCAACGATGACGGCCACGGCCTCGATGTCGCGCAGGCTCGCCCGCCCGGCCTCCACGGTCGCGCCGCCGGTCAGGCCGGCCAGTTGCCCGGAAAAGCGCTCCAAGGCCACGTGCAGGTTCTGCCCCGTGGCGCAGGTGGTCAATTCGTTGGCCTGGCGCGAGATGTCCTCGCAGGAGGACTCCAGGGCCATCAAGTCTTCCCCGAGGGCAAGAAAATCCTTCTCGCGGCCCCGCATGACGGACGTGAGCCCGTGCTCCATGCCGCCAAGGGCCCGCCTGCACTCGCGTAGCGCCGCATCCGCCTCGTGCGCCTGATGGGTGGTGTCGGCCATTGTTCCGTCCCCGCCGCGATACGCGCGGCGCGCGCTCGAAGCGCAGGCACGACAGCGCTTCGTCCCGTTCGCCCCGGACAAGTCGGGGCCATGGATTGACTACACTTTTTTTCGCAAAAGACAAAGGCCTTTGTCGTCCGGCACGGACTGGACGAAACGGGCGGTCTTCGGCCGGATCGGACGCATCAGCGCCGGCGCAGGCGTTTGACCACCCAGACCGCCGCGACCAAGGCCACGGCCAGGCCCAGGACGAGCATTTCCGCGTTGTGGACGTTGTCGATGACCCGGGTCAGGACGTTTTCGAGCAGGCTGCCGAAGACGTAGCCGATCACGGCGAAGGCCACGGCCCAAACCAGCGCGCCCACGGCGTTTAAGACGAAGAACTTGCGCACCGAGATGTCGGCCGTGCCCAGGACGAAGGGCGTGAGGTTGCGCAGGCCGTAGAAGAACCGGAAGGTCAGGATCAGGACTTCGTGGTACTTGGCCAGCATGCGGTGAACCCGCTCGGCCCTTTCCCGCCATTTCTCGCTGCGCGCCACGAGCTTGCGGCCGTAGTGGCGGCCGACGAAGAAGGCCGTCTGATCGCCGGCCAGGCTGCCGGCGAAGGCCGAGAGGATCACCCAGCGCAGGTCCAGGCCGAACTGGGGCGAATGGGCGGCGAAGCCAGCCAAAAGGAGGATGGTCTCCCCTTCCAGGAACGTGCCGATGAAAAGCGCCAGATAGCCGTACTGCTCGATGACGTGCTTGAGGAATTCAATGGACATCGCCCGCTCCGTTTGGCCGACTGCCTCGCGATCCTTGCTCGTTTGAAAGCCGAGGCACCGTATTCGCTTGCGCGGCTTCTGTCCACAGCCGACGGGGAGCACGCTTTGAGACCCGGCTTGTCCTGGCCGGTTTTTCCGGCTAGTTTGCCGCCTCGGACGGCCTCCCGCGTCCCTCATCCCACCAGCCAGGAAGCGCCACGGAACACGGTTCATGGAGATCATCGTCAGCATCTCCGACATGAAGGTCACGAACAGGGCCAAGGACGTGCTCGTCACCCACGCCCTGGGCTCCTGCCTGGGGCTGGCCGCCTACGATCCCGAGGCGGGCGTGGCCGGGCTCATCCATTGCCTGCTGCCCGTGGCCCGCGACGGCAAGGGGCCGGTCAAAAACCCCTTCATGTACGTCAACCTCGGCGTGCCGCAGATGATGCGCGCCCTGTTCAATCGCGGAGCCACGCGGGAAACACTCATTCTCAAGGCTGCCGGCTGCGGCCGCATGATGCACATCTCCAACCAGTTCGACACCGGCGCCAACAATTTCGCGGCCCTCAAAAAGCTCTTGCAGGTCAATGACATGCGCCTTGCCGCCGAGGACGTCGGCGGCACCATTCCGCGCACCATGCGCCTTTACGCGGAAACGGGCCGGGTTGTGATCTCGTCATGCGGGAGGTCCTGGGATTTATGAGCCGACGCGAAGAAATCATCAAGAAAGCCCTGGCCATCCCCCAGATGCCCATGCCCGTGCAGAAGGTGCTGGCCTACATCGGCAACCCCGAGGCCGACCTGCGCCAGCTCTCGCGCATCATCGAGTACGACCCGGGGCTCACGGTCAACGTGCTGCGCATGGCCAACTCGTCGTTCTTCGGCGGCGGCGGCAAGGTGACCTCCGTGCGCGAGGCGCTCATGCGCCTGGGGCTCAACCGGGTCTACCAACTGGTCATCGCCTCGGGCGTGGCGCCCTTGACGCGCTTCGAGATCAAGGGCTACGGCCTGCGTCCGGGGGAGCTCCTCGAACACTCCGTGGCCGTGGCCACGGCCTCGGAAACCCTGGCCCGGGAACTCGGCCTCGTCGCCCCCCCCCACACCTTCACGGCCGGGCTGCTCGTCAACATCGGCAAGACCGCCCTGGGCTCCTTCCTGGAGGTGGACGCCGGCCCCATCCTGGCCCTGGCCCACGAAAAGCAGATCCCCTTCGAGAAGGCCGAGCAGGAGATCCTCGGCATCGACCACGCCGAGCTCGGGGCCATCCTCCTCGAACGCTGGTCCATCCCCATTCCCATCGTCAACGTGGTCCGCTACCGGCTGCGTCCCGACGACTGCCCGGAACCCGACCTGGCCCTGGACCTCGTGCACGTGGGCGACGTCATCGCCAAGATGACCGGCATCGGCATGGGCATCGACGGCATGCAGTACACGCCCTCGGCGGCGGTGTTCGCCCGTCTCGACGTCACCCCCGAACAGATGGAGGCCGTCATGGAGACGATCCTCGAACAGATCGCCGAGGTTCGCGAGATCCTCATGGAAAGCACGTTTTGACGCGCGCCTCCCATCCCCTGCGCGCCCGGGACCTGGGCTACGCCCAGCGGGTCTGCGTGGCCAAGGCCGGCAAGCTCATGATGGAAACCGGCCAGCTCGCCCCCCGGGCCCGGCTGGGCCTGGCCGTGTCCGGCGGCGTGGACAGCCTGGTCATGCTGGCCGTGATGCACGTGCGCCGGCGCATCGTCCCCTTCCCGGTGGAACTCATGCTGCTGCACCTGAACCCCGGTTTCGACACGACCAACCACGCCCCCCTGGCCGAGCTGTGCGCCGACCTCGGCATCGCCGCCCACATCGAGGTCACGGATTTCGGCCCCCGGGCCTTTTCCGAAGAAAACAAGAAGAAGTCCGCCTGCTTCTACTGCGCCTGGCTGCGGCGCAAGCGGCTTTTCGACCTGTGCGCCGCCTACGGCCTCAGCCACCTGGCCTTCGGCCACAACGCCGACGACCTGGCCACCACCTTTTTCCTCAACATGTTCCAGAACGGCCGCGTGGACGGACTGTCCTGCCGGGAGTCCTTCTTCGGCGGCCGCCTGACGGTCATCCGGCCGCTGCTCCTCGTGGACAAGAAGACCATCGTGCGGGCGGCCAAGGCCTGGGAACTGCCGGTGTTCGCCAATCCCTGCCCCATGGCCGGGAAATCCATGCGCCACGAGGCCGAGACCTGGATCCGGGACATCTGCGCCGGCGGGAAAAAGCGCACCGTCAACCTCCACAACGCCCTGGGGCGCTGGCAGGGGACGCGCGACGCCCTGCCCGGCGAGGTGGCGGCAAGGGACCGGGATGTTTAAGAACTACCAGATCGTCATCTTCCGGGACCAGCACGGCGCCTGCCGCAAGCTGCGCTTTCGGGGCTGGCTTTTCGCCTTGATCCTGGCCGTGCTGGCGACGCTTGTGGCTGTCGACGCCTATCTGGTGCGATTTTATTACAATTATAAACGCATGGAGCGCGAGGCCCAGGCCTTCGAACAGCAGGCCAAGGACCAGAACGCCCAGATCCTGGGGCTTGGCGACAAGATCAAGGGCCTGGAGTCGGACCTGTCGCGGCTGCGCGTCTTCGACGCCAAGCTGCGCCAGATGGTGGGCCTGGAGCAGGCCCCCAGGGAGGTCTCCCCGTCCGGCGGCGAGGAGCAGGACTTCGAGAAGAAGTACCTGCCGCTGTACCGCCAGGAAATGCTCACCCGCAAGCTCCACCAGTTCCTGGACGCCCTGGGCGAGGGCGCGGCCCGGGAACGCCTGCGCCAGGGCGAGCTCCTCGACGCCCTGGCCGCGGACAAGGCCCGCCTGGCGTCCATGCCCGCCTCCTGGCCCGTGGAGGGCTGGATCGCCTCCCCCTTCGGGGAGCGGGTGTCGCCCTTCACCGGGAAAAAGGAATTCCACAAGGGCATGGACATCGCCGCGCCCCTGGGCACCCCGGTGGTGGCCCCTGGGGCCGGCGTGGTCACCTACGCCGGGGAATCCGACGGCGGCGGATTCGGCCTGGCCCTCGACCACCAGGGGGGACTGGTCACCACCTACGGCCACATGCGCGACGTGGTCGTGGCCAAGGGACAGACCGTGTCCAGGGGGCAACTGCTCGGCCACGTGGGCGACGTCGGCCAGGGCTCGGGGCCGCACCTGCACTACGAGGCGCGCCTGGGCGGGGTGCCCGTCAACCCCATGCGCTACATCCTGGAATAGCCTCCCGGGCCGTGGCCCGGGTTTTGCTTGCGCTGCCGCATGAACCTGCTCCAGTTCGATCCGAACGTGATCTTCGGCTTCCTCCTGACGCTCATGCGCATGAGCGTCGTGCTCTTCCTGCTGCCGTTTTTCGGAGCCACCCTGGTGCCCAACGCCATCAAGGGCGCGCTGTGCTTCGTCATGGCCCTGGCCGTCTACCCCATGCTGTCCTTTCCCGGCGCGATCATGCCGGCCAACCCCTGGATGCTCGCCCTGATGTTCCTCGGCGAGGTGATCATGGGGCTGCTCCTCAACATCCTGGTCTCGTTCCTTTTCGCCGCCGTGCAGAGCGCCGGCGCGGTCATGGGCTTCTCCATGGGCTTCACGCTCATGAACAGCATCGACCCCATGACCGGGGCCTCGGAATCGGGCCTGGGCCACCTGATGAACCAGGTGACCACCATGCTGTTTTTAAGCCTCAACGGGCACCTGATCCTCATCGGCGCCCTGGCCCAGAGCTTCGAGCTGGTGCCGCCCGGCGGCCTGCTCATAAGCGCCGCCCTGGGCGAGCACATCGTCGCCTTCTCCGGTCAGATTCTCGTCATGGCCGTCAAGATCGCCGCCCCGATCATGGCCTCGATCTTCCTGGTGGACCTGGCCCTGGCCCTGGTGGCCCGGGCCGCGCCGCAGATGAACGTGCTCTTCATCGGCTTCCCGCTCAAGGTCGGCGTGGGCTTCCTCTTCATGACCCTGGTCTTCGCCGCCCTGGTCATCTACGTGGGCCAGTTCATCGACGAGCTCGTCCCCATGTACAGGCTCGTGCTCAAGGCCTCGGGATAACGCGGAAAAAGGACGCCGGCCATGGCGAGAGATCCGAGCAAGACAGAAAGAGCCACCCCGAAACGCCGCGACAAGGCGCGCGAGAAGGGGTCGGTCCCCCGCAGCCAGGAGCTGCCCAAGCTCACCGTGCTCATGGCCGGGCTCTTCGCCATCCGCGTGCTCATCACCGGCCTTGGCGACGACATCAAGGCCATCTACATCCAGTTCCTCGGCCAGAACCTGCGCTTCGAGGCCACCACCGACGGGGTCACCGCCCTCATGTGGATGCTTTCCCAGAAGCTGGCCCTGATGCTGCTGCCGATCCTCCTGGTCATGGCCGTGGTGGCCTACGTCACCCAGCGGCTGCAGGTCGGCGACATCTGGTACTCCAGGTTCTTCAATCCGGACTTCAGCAACCTGTTCAACCCCATGGGGGCGGTGCAGAAGCTGCTCCTCAACCCCAAGACCCTGATCCAGCTCGGCAAGCAGGTGGCCATGGCCGCCGTCATCGCCGTGGCCCCCTACCTGATCCTCAAACGCAAGTTCGACGAGTTCCTGCCCCTTTTCTACCAGACCACCGAAGCCCTGATCGTCTTCATCCTGCAAAACGGCTTCACCATGGTGCTCTACACCCTGGGTCCCATGCTGGTGATCTCCGCCATCGACCTCTGGTACACGCGCTGGGACTACGAAGAAAACCTCAAGATGACCAAGGACGAGATCAAGGACGAGACCAAGCAGGCCCTGGGCGATCCGGTCATCAAGCAGAAGCAGAAGCAGAAGATGATGGAGGTCGTGCAGCGCCGCATGCTCCAGGACGTGCCCAAGGCCGACGTGGTCATCACCAACCCGACCCACCTGGCCTGCGCCCTGCGCTACGATCCCAAGGAGACGCCCGCCCCCATGCTGCTGGCCAAGGGCGCGGACCACCTGGCCGAGAAGATCAAGGAAATCGCCCGGGAATATCGCGTTCCCATCCGCGAGAACAAACCCCTGGCACAGGCCTTGTATAAGAGCGTGGAGATCGGCCAGGTCATCCCCGAGGACCTCTACCAGGCGGTGGCCTCGATCCTGGCCCAGCTCGACAAGTTCAAGCGTCCCGGCGGTCCCCGCTGATCGGAAGGCAACCGGGAAGGGGCGTCAAAATCATGGCGAAGCAAGCGGATCCGGTCAAATTCAATTACGAGCAGTTCACCCGCCAGGGCGACATCATGCTGGCCGCCGGCGTGGTGGTCATCCTGTTCGTGATGCTCGTGCCCATTCCCCCGGCCTTCATCGACCTGATGCTCACCTTCTCCATCTCGATCAGCCTCGTGGTGCTCATCACCAGCATGTTCATGGGCTCGCCCCTGGAATTTTCCATCTACCCGTCGTTGCTGCTCGTCACCACCATGCTGCGCCTGTCCATGAACGTGGCCTCCACCCGCCTCATCCTGCTGCACGGCGACGAGGGCCCCTCGGCCGCCGGCCACGTGATCCAGGCCTTCGGCCAGTTCGTGGTGGGCGGCAACTATATCGTCGGCTGCGTCATCTTCCTGGTGCTGTTCGCCATCAACAAGAAGGTCATCGTGGCCGGCACCACCCGCATCGCCGAGGTGGCCGCCCGCTTCACCCTGGACGCCATGCCGGGCAAGCAGATGGCCATCGAAGCCGACCTCAACGCCGGGCTCATCAACGAAAAGCAGGCCACCTCGCGCCGCGAGGCCATCCGCAAGGAGGCCGACTTCTACGGCGCCATGGACGGCGCGGGCAAGTTCGTCTCCGGAGACGTCACCGCCACCATCATCATCACCGCCATCAACATCTTCGGCGGCTTCATGATCGGCGTCATGCAAAAGGGCATGGACTGGAAGGACGCCGCCCAGACCTACACCCTGCTGACCATCGGCGACGGCCTGGTCTCCATCATCCCCTCCATCATCATCTCCACGTCCGCCGGCCTCATCGTGTCCCGGGCCGCGGCCGAGGCCAAGATGGGCGAGGAATTCCTGGCCCAGCTGACCTTCCACCCCCGGGCCCTGCGCCTGGTCTCGGGCATGCTCCTGCTCTTCGGCCTGGTGCCGGGGCTGCCGACCCTGCCCTTCCTGGTCATGTCCGCCCTGCTGTTCTTCGTCAGCCGCCTGTCGGCCAGGCAGCAGGAACTGCTCCAGACCGAGGCCGAGACCAAGGACAAGAAGCCCGCGCCGGAACTGGAAACCCCGGAGGAGGTCCAGACGCTGCTGCCGCTGGATGCCCTGGAGCTCGAGGTGGGCTACGGCCTGATCCCCCTGGTGGACGAGGAGCAAAACGGCAACCTGCTCTCGCGCATCCGCTCCATCCGCCGCCAGTTCGCCCTGGACATGGGCGTGGTCATCCCCTCGCTGCACCTGCGCGACAACCTCCAGTTGCGCCCCGGCCAGTACGTGGTGCTGATCAAGGGCAACGAGGTGGCCACGGCCGAGATCCTCATCGACCACTACCTGGCCATGGACCCCGGCGACGCCAAGCACCGCATCAAGGGCGTGGAGACCCGCGAACCCGCCTTCAACCTGCCCGCCCTGTGGGTGCCCGAACTCCAGAAGGACGAGGCCATGCTGGCCGGCTACACCGTCGTCGACCCGGCCACCGTCATCGCCACCCACCTGACCGAGGTCTTCAAGCGCCACCTGCACGAGTTCCTGGGCCGCCAGGAGGTGCAGGTCCTGCTCGACAACCTGGCCAAGCGCGCGCCCAAGGCCGTGGAGGACCTGGTGCCCGGGGCCATGACGCTTGGCGGCGTGCAGAAGGTGCTGCAAAACCTGGTCAAGGAAGGCGTGTCCATCCGCGACCTGCTCACCGTGGCCGAGACCATGGCCGACTACGGCTCCTCGGTGAAGGACCCGGACCAGCTCACGGAATACGTGCGCTCCCGCATGGGGCGCACCATCGTCAAGCCCTACCTGACCAGCGACGGCGCCCTGCCCATCCTCAACCTCACGCCCAAGGTCGAGGGGGCCATCCAGGAAAGCGTGCGCCAGACCGACCACGGAGCCTACCTGGCCATGGAGCCGGGCCTGGCCCAGCGCATCATCCAGGCCATCCAGCGGGCCATGGACAAGGCGCTCGTCAGCGACGGCCAGCCCGTGCTCCTGACCACCCCCCTGGTGCGGCCCCACCTGGCCCAGCTCCTGGCCCGGTTCATCCCCAATCTGCCGGTCATCTCCCAGGCCGAGATCCCGGCCGAGATCAAACTGCAATCCGTCGCCAACATAGGACTGTCCAATGCGGGTTAAGACCTTTCGCGGCGAGTCCATGGCGGCCTGCCTGGGCCAGATCCGCCAGGAGCTCGGAAAAGAGGCCGTGATTCTCGGCAGCCAGAGCGTGCGCGAGGACGGGCGCAGCCTGTGCGAGGTCATGGCCGCCCTGGAGCAGCCCGACGCCCCGGCGCGGCCCGCGCCGCAAAAGCCTGCCACCCCGGGCGGCGGCAACGGCGCCGGCGGCTTCCCGGCCGGCGGTCAGGCCAAGGAAAACGGCCAGCCCGCCGCCGGCGACTGGAACCGGGAATGGGGCGAGATCAAGGGGCACCTGCTGGCGCTTTTGCGCCCGCGCATGGATTTTTCCGCCCTGTCCCCCCGCCAGCGCCTGGCGCTCGAATACCTGGAGCGCGAGGGCGTGGACGAGGCCTCGGTGCTGGCCGTCTTCCGCTCCATCATGGACCGGGGCGAGGACACGGTCATCCCGGCCCTCTCCCGCCTGGTTCGCGTCAAACCCCTGACGGAAGGCGAATGGCCCGGCGCGGCCCACATGTTCGTGGGCCCAAGCGGCGTGGGCAAGACCTCGGCCCTGCTGCGCCTGGCCCTGGCCACCCGGGCGGCCGAGCCCGGCAGGCGGGTCGTGGTGGTCAACGCCGACGGCGGCCGGGGCAAGGGCAGGCTCCTTTTGCGCCACTACGCCGAGCTTTCCGGCCTGACCTACGCCGAGGCCGACGGGGCCGAGGATTTCCGCCGAATTCTTGACGAGGCCGCCGCCGGCGCGGCGGTCTTCATCGACACGCCGAGCCTTCGCGGCGAAGGGGCCATGGCGGGCTGGTGCGCCTCCATGGGCCTGGCCGGCCGGGAAGGGCTGCGCGCCCACCTGGTGCTTTCGCCCCTGTTCGCCGCCAACCAGCTGGAGCATTCCCTGCGGGTGTACCGCTGCCCGCCTCTTGCCAGTCTCGTCTGGACGAAGCTCGACGAAGCCTGTAATTACGGAAGCCTTGTCAACATGGCGCACGCCTCGTCCCTGCCCGTTTCGGCCCTGGCCCACGGGCCGGAGCTGACCCAGGGCATGACGCCGGCCTCGGGCAAGGCTGTTTGGAAACTGCTCTTCAAACACCAGTTGCCCGGCGAATGACGCGATCCCACGCCGGAGCCTAAGGACGACGCATGCCAAGCCGCTTCGCCGCCACACCCGCAACCGTCCGCCCCGCGACGGAAATCCCGCAAGTGCTGTCCGTCACCTCGGGCAAGGGGGGCGTGGGCAAGACCAACCTGTCGGTCAACCTGGCCTATTGCCTGTCCCGCCTGGGGCGCAAGGTCGTGCTGCTCGACGCCGACCTGGGCCTGGCCAACGTCGACATCCTGCTCGGACTCACCCCCAAGATGAACCTGTTCCACCTGTTCCACGAGGGCGTGGACCTCAAGCAGGTGCTCATGGAAACGCCCTTCGGCTTCTCCATCCTGCCGGCCTCCTCGGGCGTGAGCGACATGCTGGCCCTTTCCACCGGCCAGAAGCTCGATCTGCTCGAGGCCATGGACTACCTGGAAGGCCGCATCAACTATTTGATTGTGGACACCGGGGCCGGAATCAATGACAATGTGATCTACTTCAACTTGGCGGCCCGGGAACGGCTGCTGGTCCTGACGACCGAGCCAACCTCCCTGACCGACGCGTACGCGCTCATCAAGGTCATGCACTTGCAGCACGACGTGCACCGCTTCCGGGTGGTGGTCAACATGGCCCCGAGCGTCAAAGCCGCCAAGGCGGTCTACGAAAAGCTGTCCACGGCCTGCGACCACTTCCTGTCGGGCATCTCCCTGGACTTCACCGGGGTCGTGCCCGCCGATCCGGCCGTGAAAAACGCGGTCATCCGCCAAAAACCCTTCTGCTTCCTGAGCCCGGACGCGCCGGCCAGCAGGAAGCTCATGGAACTGGCCCAAACGATCGATTCCTGGGACGTGGACGCCAAGCTCGATGGAAACATCAAATTCTTCTGGAAAAAGCTCCTCTTCCAGGAACAGCCCCTGGCTTAGGCTCGAATCCGGCGACGCCCGTTGGGAGGAGTTCGACGCGCGCGATCGACAGGAGATCGTGCGCCATTACTCGCCCAAGATCAAAATCGTGGCCTCCCGCCTCAAGGCCAAGCTGCCCCAGTCCGTGGAGCTCGGCGAACTCCTGAGCGCCGGGGCCATGGGCCTGCTGGAGGCCCTGGGCCGGTTCCGGCCGGAACTGGGCATCAAGTTCGAGACCTACGCCGAATCGCGCATCAAGGGGGCCATGCTCGACGACCTGCGCCGCATGGACTGGTTCTCGCGCGGCCAGCGCCACCGGGTGCGCACCCTGGAGGAGGCCTCGCGCCGCATCGAGGGCGACTCGGGCAAGCCGGCCACCGTGGAGCAGCTGGCCGAGGCCACGGGACTCACCGAACGCGAGGTGTCCCAGGGGCTGGAGGCGCTCCAGAACCAGCTGTGCCTGAGCCTCGACGCCATCACCGAGAACATTTCCTCCTACCAGAAGAACCAGCTGGAAAACGAGCCTTACAAATCGGCCGAATTCAAGGAGCTGGTCGACAAGCTGGCCTCTCTCATCGATGATTTGACTCCCCGGGAAAAGCTGGTATTGTCGCTCTATTACGGTGAGGAATTGAACATGCGGGAAACTTCCGAGGTCATGGGAATCACCGAAGGACGCGTGTCGCAGCTGCATTCCCAGGCGTTGGCCCGGCTGCGGCAGAAGTTCAAAGCCCAGTTCAACATCGAGCAGCACTGACGCGGCGGCGGACCTTCCCCAGGGAACGGGCCGCCCGGCCGGACAGGCTGATGACCACTCTGGAACAACAGGAGAAGAGCCATGGCCGCCAACAAGGAAATGCGCATCCTGGTCGTCGACGACTTTTCCACCATGCGCAGGATCATAAAAAATATCCTCAGACAACTGGGATTCAACAACATCATCGAGGCCGACGACGGCAGCACCGCCTGGGAGACCCTCAACAAGGACAAGATCGACTTCATCATCTCCGACTGGAACATGCCGAACATGCCAGGCATCGAACTCCTGCGCAAGGTGCGCTCCAGCGAGGAGTTCGCCAACCTGCCCTTCCTCATGGTCACGGCCGAAGCCCAGCAGGAGAACATCATCGAAGCCGTCCAGGCCAAGGTGTCCAACTACATCGTCAAGCCCTTCACGGCCGAGACGCTCGGCCAGAAGATCGACAAGATTTTCGACAAATAGCGGCGCGGCCGCCTGTCGGGAACCCGGACCCGATCCGGGAGCACGGGGCGGGCCGCGACGGCGGCCGGCCCCGTTTCCTTTCCGTGAGGCCGGGGCCGCGGACGGACGGCGCGCCGCCCGATCCTTTCACGAAAAAGTAACCCAGCGTCTCCTTCCCGCGACGCGGTCGGGACGACGCCGCGCCCGCCGACCGTTACGAGGCAGCCATGGTCGCCGACGACAATCTCGATCTCCAGGTCAAGGCCAAGCTTGACGACAGCGAGTTGTCCGACGACCTGCCAAAAGCCCTGCAGAAGGTCGATCTCGACCTCGACGACGCCCCCTTCCTCGAGGACGAGGTCGAGGAGGAGACTCCTTCCCCGGCCGAGGAAGCCGCCAGCCCCTTCGCCGAGCCCGCGCAAGAGACGGCCAAGCCCTCCCGCAAGAAGCTCTTCATCATCGTCGGCGCGGCGGCGTTTCTCGTCATCGCCGGCCTGGCCGCCTATTTCCTGTTCCTCAAAAAACCCGCCCCGCCGCCCGAGCCCGTCGCGCCGCCCCCGCCCGTGGAGGAGGCCGCGCCGACGCCCGTCGCGCCGACGCCGCCCCCGCCCGAGCCGCCCGCGCCCAAGCGCGAGATCGTCATCCCCATGGACCCGTTCCTGGTGGAGCTGACCGACCCCAAGGGCCGCACCCGCTTCCTGACCATCCGGTTCACGGCCGTCACCCAGGAACCCCCGGTGGAGCTGGAACTCAAGCGCAACCTCATTGTCGTGCGCGATGCCGTGTATTATTATCTCAAGAATAAGAATATGGAGTTTCTGACCGATAAGAACAATGCCGAGGCGATCAAAAAGGATGTCCTGTCGGTCATCAACCAGTTCGTCGGGGCCCAACCGCTGGATAACCTGCTTATCGAGGATTTCCTGGTGAAGTAGATGTCCATCGATTTGACCACCATCTTCCAGACCATGCCCTACGCCCAGAACGTGGCCCACGCCGAGCTCGTGCAGCCCGAGGCCGCCCTGGCCGCCTCCCAGGAAATGGCCCGTCAGGTCCTGGCCGACCAGGCCAAGCAGCCCCAGCGCATCGAGCAGCAGGACGCCATGGATTCCGTGGGCGACCAGAAGGAGCGCCAGTCCCCGGGCCAGTTCCAGCAGCGTCGCCGTCGCCAGGCCGCGCCCGAGCCAGAGGAGACCCAGGCCAGCAACCCCTCGCCCTTCGCCGGGCACATCATCGACCGTAAAATCTAGTTCCGCGCCCGCTCTCATCCCCGCCATGGGTTCCTTCGCCGCGCTCCCCCCTCCTTGCCGCGACGCAATGCCCGTGCCCCTTGCCTTGGGGCGCTTTCACGGCGTATGCATCGGCCACCAACCATGAACGGCTATTCCCTTCTCGTCATCTTCCTCACCGTGTGCGAGCTGGTGCTTTTGCTGCTCGTGGTGCTTTTCTTCTCGCGCTTGCGCCGCTCCGAGGATCTGCTCGCCAAGCTCCAGAAAAACCAGGACGCGCTGCTCAAAAAGCTCGACTTCAACGCCAAGCTCGAACAGGAGCTGGTGGGCAGCTTCACCCGCCGCCAGGCCGAGCTGGCCGAACTCGACCAGAAGCTCGAGCAGCGCCGGGCGGAGCTGGAGAAGCTGGTCAAGAAGGCCAAGGAATACAGTCGTTCCCCGGAATTTTTGCGCCAGATCATCGTCAACGGCTCCCGGCGCGGCCAGAGTCCTCAGGCCCTGGCCAAGGCCACGGGCCTGTCCCTGGACGAGGTGGAGCTCATCCTCGCCCAGAACCCCGGGCTCCCCGGGGCGTAAGCCCAACCCTTTTCCCGGGACCTTCCCGGCGCGCGGCGGACGGGCGGCATGCGAATTTCCGGTCAGGGAGGCGGCGACGGGCAGACGCCCGGCGGCAAGGACCGCTCCGATCCCGAGGCCTTCCGGCGCGGCCGCCGGGTGGGGCAGACCGTGCGCGGCCGGCTGCTCGGGCCCGGGCCGGGCGGACTGTACTGGGTGGTCGTGGCCGGGCACAAGCTGCTGGCCCTGCTGGAGCACGAGCCCGTGCCCGGCCGGGAGCTCGTCTTTCGCATCGAGCGCCTGGAGCCGGAACTGGTGCTGCGAGACGTCACGCCCCCGCCTTCGGCCGCCGCCGATCCGTCCCTGCTCCTGGCCGGCCTGACCGAAGCCCGCTCCCGCTTCGAACGCCGCCTGGCCCGGGTCTCCCTGCCTGTGCCGCCGCCCCTGGACCTTGTGGCCGCGCGCCAGCGCTTCGCCGCCTTCCTGGCCGCCGATCCCACCGCCCGGGCCGATTTCGCGGCCGTGGCCGAGCTTTTTACCGCCGCCCGGGCCTTTCTGCCGGCCGACGCCGGCCGGCCCCGCTACGTGCCCTGGGTCTTTCCGGGGCTGGCCCAGTCCGAGCTGCTGGAAGCGCGCCTCCCCGCTGCCGACGGCGGGCCGGGCTGGTCGCTTCGCGTCAGCGGCCGGCTGGAGGAGGCGGGCGTCGTGGCCGCCGTAATCTCCTGGCGGCCGGGGCGCGTGCTCTACCGCCTCATGTGCGAGCGCGAAAAGGAGGCCGGGGCGATCCTGCGCGCCCTGGCGAGCGTGCGCTTCGGCCGGTCCGAACTCGCCCCGGCCTGCCAGAACGCGGGCCCTTTGCCCGCCGCCCTGGCCTCGGGCTTTCTGGCCGGGCGACTCGCCGCCACGGCCCGGCCCTTTACGGGGCTGCGGCTTCGGGTATAAAGCCGGGAACCGGCCTCGTCGCCGCCAGAGACCGTCCGCTTGGAGCATTCCCGATGGCATACAAGGACTTGCAGGAATTTCTGAAACTTCTGGAGAAAAAAGGGGAGCTCAAGCGCATCGGTGCGCCCCTTTCCCCCTACCTGGAGATCGCCGAGGTCACGGACCGGGTGTCCAAGGCCACGGGGCCGGCGCTTCTGTTCGAGAAGCCCCAGGGCGCGCGCTTTCCGGTGCTCACCAACATGTTCGGCTCGTACCCGCGCATGCATCTGGCGCTCGAGTGCGAAGACCTCGACGCCCTGGGCCGGCGCATCGACGCCGTGCTCGAGATGGAAAAGCCGGACACCCTCATCGACAAGCTCAAGCTCCTGCCCAAGCTCGCCAAGATGGCCGGCATCTTCCCCAAGACCGTGGGCGGCGGCCGCTGCCAGGACGTGGTCCTGACCGGCGACGACGTGGACCTGTCCATCCTGCCGGTGCTGACCACCTGGCCGGGCGACGCCGGGCCGTTCATCACCTTTCCCGTGGTCGTGACCAGGGACCCGGTCACGGGCAAGCGCAACGTGGGCATGTACCGCATGCAGGTCTACGACAGAAACACCACCGGCATGCACTGGCACCGCCACAAGGGCGGGGCGCACCATTACAAGCTCTCCCAAAAGGCCGGCGAGCGCCTGCCCGTGGCCGTGGCCCTGGGCCCGGACCCGGCCTGCACCTACGCCGCCACCGCCCCCCTGCCCGACGACATCGACGAGTTTCTCTTCGCCGGCTTCCTGCGCCAGGCTCCGGTGGAGCTCGTGCAGTGCAAGACCGTGGACCTGCAGGTGCCGGCCTCGAGCCAGTTCGTGCTGGAAGGCTACGTGGAGCCGGGCGAGCTGCGCCGCGAAGGCCCCTTCGGCGACCACACGGGCTACTATTCCCTGGCCGACGACTACCCGGTCTTCCACGTGACGGCCCTGACCCACCGCAGCGACGCCGTGTATCCGGCCACCCTGGTCGGCCCGCCGCCCATGGAGGACTGCTACATGGGCAAGGCCACCGAGCGGCTCTTTTTGCCGCTGATCAAGAAGCAGCTGCCGGAGATCGTGGACATGAGCCTGCCGCTGGAGGGCGTGTTCCACAACTTCTGCTTCGTGGCCATCGACAAGCGCTACCCCGGACACACCCGGAAGGTCATGTACGCCATCTGGGGCCTGGGCCAGATGATGTTCACCAAGTTCATCGTGGTGGTGGACGCGGGGGTCAACGTCCACAACACGGCCGAGGTCCTGTGGCGGCTCGGCAACAACGTCGATCCCCGCCGCGACGTGGTGGTGGTGGACGGCCCCCTCGACGCCCTGGACCACGCCGCGCCCATGCCCTTTTACGGCGGCAAGATGGGCATCGACGCCACGAAGAAGGGACCCGAGGACGGGCACATGCGCGAGTGGCCCGATTCGCTGGCCATGTCCGCCGAGGTCAAGGCCCGCATCGACGCCCTGTGGGGCGAGCTGGGGCTCTAGCCGTGGCCGGCGAGGTCCTGGTCCGCTGTCCCTGGTGCGGGGACGATCCGCTCTACGTGCGCTACCACGACGAGGAATGGGGCACGCCCCTGCACGACGACCGGGCGCTCTTCGAGCTGCTCATCCTCGAAGGGGCCCAGGCCGGCCTGTCCTGGCACACCATCCTCAAGCGCCGCCAGGGCTACCGGGCGGCCTACGACGGCTTCGACCCCGAGGTCGTGGCCGGCTACGGCCCGGACAAGCTGGCCGCCCTGGCCGGCGACGCCCGCATCGTGCGCAACCGGGCCAAGATCGCGGCCTCGGTGGCCAACGCCCGAGCCTACCTTGCCGTGCGCGAGGCCTTCGGCTCCTTCGACGCCTACCTGTGGCGCTTCGTGGACGGCCGGCCCATCGTCGGCGGCCGCGCCTCCCTGGACCAGGTGCCGCCCACCACGCCCCTGGCCGAGTCGCTCAGCCGCGACCTCAGAAAGCGGGGCTTCGGCTTCGTCGGCCCGACCATCGCCTACGCCTTCATGCAGGCGGCCGGACTGGTCAACGACCACCTGACGGGCTGCTTCCGCTACCGGGAGCTCGTCGGGGGCGGCAAGACCGCCCCCTGACGTCCCGCCGCATTTCATTGATCGTTCATTCCGGGCATGTCGCGGCGGCATGCCCGCCCCAAGCCGGAGGACGCGACGCCAGTGCATCAGGAACCCCTCGTACGCGGGCCGATCTTCACCATCGGTCACGACAGCCACGAGCGCGCGGCGTTCCTGAGCCTGCTGGCCTGCCAAGGGGTCAACCTGCTGGTGGACGTGCGAAGCGCCCCCTACTCCCGGTACATGCCGCACTTTTCCAAGGAGGCGCTTGAAGCCTCACTGTGGGCCTGGGGCGTGGGCTACCTGTACCTCGGCCGCGACCTGGGCGGGCTTGCCAAGGGCGACGGCATCGTGGACGCGGTCTCTTTCGTGCGGGGCGTGGACCGGGTCATGGAAGCCTGGCGGCAGTCCTATCGGCTGGCGCTTTTCTGCGCCGAGGAGGACCCCAGGCGCTGCCATCGGGCGAGCCGCATCGCCCCGGCCCTGCTCGCCCGGGGGGCAAGGGTCGTCCACATCCGGGGCGACGGCAGCCTGGAGCCCCATACCGCGGCCTGGAACGACTTCGCCATGGCCGGCCGGACCGGGGACGAAGAAAACTGACGAACCGCTCCCGTCGAATGGCCGCAAACTTATGCAAAAAGGAGAGGCAGGCATGAGCCAGCCCGAGGAAACAGGCGCGCAGTGGGTGACGGTCTCGAGTTTCTGCCGGCCGTGCCGGCCCGAGCCGGCCTTCGAGGAACTCGTGGCCGAGGAGGTGGCGCGCTGGGCCGGCATCGCCGAGGAAGCCGGCCTCGTTCCGGACGAGCACGTCCGGGTGGTCCGGGCCGACGAGGTGACCGTGGAGGTGAGCCCGGCCCTCGACGCCTATTTCACGCCGGTGCAGACCTTGTGGAAGGCCGAGTAGCCGGGCCGGACTCCGCTTTCCCGCTTCCTCGGCTTCCCCTGCTTCCAGGTCGACGAGGGCCCGGGCCAGGCAGCCGGCCAGGGGCGTGGGCTCGGGCGGCAGGAGCAGGGCCGCCTCGCACACGGGCAGCGCCGGCAGTCCGGCCTCGCCGGGCGCGAGCACCCGCCAGCCCGGCGG
>JAEWCY010000198.1 GCA_023390395.1 Pseudomonadota bacterium
CCTTTTTCCCAAAAAGGGGTTCCCTCCCCCCCGATTCCTCTTCTCCCTTCCCTAAAGGATATGCATCGCATGGCGTTGGAGCGGTATGCCGGGCCGGGGTGTCTGGTGGAGTACATGCAGGGCAACCAGGCGCAGGTGGCCTGGGTGCTGGAGGAGTCTTCGGGACGGTTGCGGCTTTATACCCTGACCAAGCGCGAGGAGAAGATGGCGCTTTCAAGGGTGCTGCCCTGGATGGGGCCGCGCCACGACGGGGCCAAGGACCGCAGCGAGATCCTGGAGATTCTGGCCGCCTGCCAGGCCCGGCGCGAGGCCGCGGCCAGGGCCATCGACGCCTTGGAGCTGTGGGAGCTGGCCCAGGGCGAGGTGCGCGAGGAGACGGCCCAGTGGTTCGCCGGGCTGGTGGGCGAGAATCCCGATGTGGACGCCGTGGCGGCCATGGGCCGGGCGCTGCTCGGCTGCAAGACGCATTTCAAGTTCCATCCGCCCAAGTTCGAGGTGTTTCCGGCCGAGCTGGTCGAGCGGCGCATGGTCGAGGCGGCCCAGGCCGAGGAGCGCGAGAAGGTGGTCGTGGCCGGCCAGGCCTTCTTCAAGGAACTCTGGCAGGGCTGGCTGTCCGGCGACCGCAAGAAGGCCCAGGGTCTGGCGGCCAGGCTCGACCCCGAGGCGGCCAGGCGTCTGGCCGAGCTCTTGAGGCGCCTCATGGCCGACGCCGAGGACGCCGAGGCGGCGACGCTGTGGGCCATGCTCAAAAAGGGCCTGCCCGAGCATCCCTTCCAGCCCTACATCCTGGCCACCCAGTGGGGCATCGTGCCCCCGCACTACAATTACCTGCTCGACCAGGCCGACTACGCCCCCGGCGACGACTGGTGGAAGCCCCACGCGGCCGAGGTGGCGGCCCTCGAAGCGGGGCTGGCCGCCCAGGCCAGGGAGCCCGAGCCCATCGCCTTCGTCAGCGTCGACTCCCCCACCACCCGGGACATCGACGACGCTTTCTTCGCCGAAGCCCGCGTGGACGGCGGCATCCGCCTGGTCCTGGCCCTGGCCGACCCGGCCCTGGACTGGGATTTCGGCGGCCCCCTGGACACGGCCGTGGCCGGGCGCGCCTCGAGCCTGTACCTGCCCGAGGGCACGTACCACATGCTGCCCGAGCCCCTGGGCACCGGGCTCTACAGCCTGCGCGCCGGCGAGGTCCGGCCTTCCCTGGTCATGGAGTGGGACTTCGACGCCGCCGGCGAGACGGTGGGCTTTTCCATGCGCAAGTCCTTCGTGCGCATCGCCGAAAACACCACCTACGCCGCCGTGGAGGCGGCCCTGGACGCGCCGGACGCGCCGGAGCACCTCCGCCTGGGCCACCGGCTGGCCACCGTGCTGCGACAAAAGCGCCTGGAGCGCGGGGCCGTGATCATCGAGCGGCCCGAGCCGGACATCATCCTTTCCGGCTATCCCGAGTCGACGACCGTGGACATGGGGCTTTGCCCGGCCTACCCCCGCTCCCAGCTCATGGTCAGCGAGTTCATGATCCTCGGCAACACGGCCGCGGCTCAGTACGCCGTTTCCCACGGCGCGGCCATGCTCTTTCGCACCCAGGACGCCGCGTTGCCCCCGGAGGTCCGCGGCATCCACGACGATCCGCCCTCCATCCAGCGGGTGGTGCGCGAGCTGCCGCCGACGTTGACCGAGCCGGACCCCAGGCCCCACGCGACCCTGGCCGCGCCGGCCTACGCGCCCGTCACCTCGCCGCTGCGGCGCTATGCCGACCTCGTGAACCTGGCCCAGCTCGAAAGCCTGCTGCGTACCGGTGCGCCCCGCTGGAGCCGGGGCGAACTCGAGGCCCGGCTGCCGGAACTGTCCGCCCGCATCGAGGCCGTGGGCCGGGTGCAGCGCTTCCGGCCGCGCTACTGGAAGCTGCTCTACCTCCAGCGCACCTGCCGCGAGCGCACCTTCGAGGGCGTGGTGGTGGACCTCGGCGGCGGCGGCTACGTGTCCCTGTCCCTGCCGGACATGCAGATCTACGTCCGGGCCACCCGCGACGCCCTGGGCGACGCGGTTTACATCGGCCAACGGTATGCGCTACGTCTGGGCAGGATCGACCCGCTGACCAACGAGCTGCGGGTCTTCGGCGCGGAAGAGATTCCGGCCCGGCTGCCCGAAGGGGCAGAGGCCTTTTTCATGAACGCCGGCGGGGCCGGGTAGTCGGAGGGAAGCCTCCGACGGCCAGGAGGGGGTGACCCCCTCCTGGACCTCCCCACCGGGGGGGCGGTCTCCAGGGAAGGGGACGTGGAGTATTTATGGGCTTGGGTTTCGTGTTCGCTTGCATCCTGTATCTGGGGCTGACGTATCTGGCGGCCGCCTTTCCCTTCGGCCTGGCCGTGGCCATGGCCGGTTGCGGCATCGACCCGAGGCTCGCCGGCAGCCGCAACACCGGGGCCACCAACGTGACCCGGCTTTGCGGCGCGCGCTACGGCGCGGCCACGCTGCTCCTCGACGTGGCCAAGGGGCTGGTCCCCGTGCTGGTGGCCCGCTGCCTGACCCCGTCGCCGGTCTTCCTGTCGCTGGTCGTCGTCACGGCCGTGGCCGGCCACATGTTTTCCGCCTTCCTCTACGGCAAGGGCGGCAAGGGCGTGGCCACCACCATCGGCGTGTTCCTGGGCGCGGCCCCGGTGCCGGCCCTTCTGGCCGTGGTCGCCTGCGTGGCCGTCATCAAGCTCACGGGCTTCGTGTCCGCCGGGTCCCTGGTCCTGGCCGCTTCCCTGCCCGTGCTCGTCTATTTCCTCGGCCCCTGCTCCCTGACCCTGGCCGCCCTGGTCGTGGCCGTGCTGGTCATCGTCAAGCACCGCGAGAACATCGCCCGCCTGCGGGCCGGCCAGGAAAAGCCCTGGCGCAGGAAGGGGTAGGACGCGTCCCCCGGACCCATGATTCACCTGCTGTACGTTTTCGCCGCCCTGGTCGCGGCCAATCTCCTGGCCATGTGGGGGCTGTCCCGGCTGCGCCCCGGCCGGGGGCGCGCCGCCGGCATGGGGGCGCTGGTCGCCTTTGACGCCGCCGCCGTCATGCTGCTCGTCCTCGAAGTGGGCATGGCCCTTTTTTTCGCCCAGTCCGACGGCTTCAACATCACCATGTCCAGCCGCAACTGGTTCGAGCGCCATTGGCGCCCGGTTAACAGCCTGGGCTACCGCGACGCCGAGCCGCGCCCCAAGGTTCCGGGCGAGAAGCTCGTGCTGGTGGTGGGGGATTCCTTCGCCGCCGGGCACGGCATCGACCGGGCCGAGGACCGCTTCGGAGACGTGCTGGGCCGCGACCTCGGCCCGGGCTGGCGCGTGGCCAACGCGGCCAAGATCGGCTGGGACACCGTGGACGAGGACGAGGCCCTGCGCGCCTATCCCGTGACCCCGGACATCGTGGTCCTGGCCTACTTCGTCAACGACATCTACCGGGCGGCGGAAAAGGCCCGGTTCCCTCTGCCGTTTACCATCCAGTTCCCCAAGACCGCCGTGACGCGCTATCTCGTGGACCACTTCGCCCTGGCCAATTTCGTCTACTGGCGGCTGGCCCGCATGGGCAATGTGGACGACGCGGCCAAGGGCTTTTGGGACAGGCTGCGCGCCGCCTACGCCGATCCGGCCGTCTGGGGCGAGCACGCCCGGGAGCTCGATTCCGTGGTGGACTGGTGCCGCGAGCGCCATGTCCGCCTCATCGCGCTTCTCATCCCGAGCCTCGTGGACGTGGCCGGCACCGCGCCCATGACGGCCCGGGTGGCGGCGTATTTCCGGGAGCGGGGGGTGGAGACCGTGGACCTGACGCCGGTCCTGGCCGGCCGCGACCCGGCCTCCATGGTGGTCAACAGCGTGGACAGCCACGCCAACGTGGCCCTGGACGCGGAAATGGCCGGCCTGCTGCGAAAGGCCATCTTCGCGCCCCCGCCGGCGACGCCCTGAGGCGCGCCGGTTCCGGTCCGAAAAGCGCGTTCGCTTGCGGGCGTCGCCTCGCGAGGGCGGCGCGACGAGTCGATGGGAGGACAGGCCATGGACAAGCTGCTGCTCATCGTGGACATGCTCAACGACTTCATCGAGCCCGGAGGCCGGCTCCATTTCCCGGCCGGGGCGGGCGTGGTCGCGCCCATCGTCCGGCTGCGCCGGGCCTTCCGGGCCGCCGGCGCGCCCGTGGTCTACGACAACGACGCCCACCCCGAGGATTCCGAGGAGTTCGCCCGCTGGCCCGTGCACTGCGTCATGGGCAGCCCGGGCGCGCGCGTAGTGGACGCCCTGGCCCCCGGGCCGGGCGACGTGGTGGTGCACAAGGACGCCCTGTCCCTTTTCGCGGTGCCCCGGGCCGGGGCGCTGCTGCGCGCCCTGGGGGCCGGCCGGCTCTACGTCGTTGGCGTGGCCACGGAATACTGCGTCAAGGAGGCGGCGTTGCACGCCCTGGAGGCCGGGTTCGAGGTGACGGTCGTCACCGACGCCGTGGCCGCCGTGGACCTGACGCCGGGCGACGGCGAGCGGGCCCTGGCCGCCATGGCCGAGGCCGGAGCCGAATTCGCCGTGACCGAAGCGGTGCTCGCCCGATTCTCCTGAGGCCTTTCTCCGCGCTCAGCAGACGGCCGGCTCGTCGGTGGGGCGCATGGTGAGCAGCATCTTGCCGTCGGGCAGGGGCACGGCCGTGAACTCCAACGGCCGGGTGATCCCGTCGCCGCAGCGCACCGGATAGACGCGTCGTCCCGTTTTCCCGAGGGTCGCCTGCCAGTCGGCCGTAACGCGGGCCCGGAGTTCCGGGTCCGGGTAGGCCTTGGCCAGCCAGGCGGCCGCATCCGGAACGTCCGCCAGCGTGTAGCCCACGATGCCCTCGAAAGCCTTGTTGAGATAGAGCGTGCGGCCGTCCGTGCCCACGAGGCTCGCGGCGTAGGGCACGTGGTCGAGAATGGCCCGCATCTGCTCCAGGGTGCGCCGCACGTCCTCCCGGGCCTGCTCCAGGGCCGTGACGTCCTCGGCGTGGAGCATGACCGTATCCGGCGCGGCGTGGACGAAAGTCATGTCGAACACGCCCGGCCCGGCCGCTCCCGGCGGACGGAAAGCCAGACGCTTGCGTTCCGTGCGGCGGGCTTCCAGGGCGCTCCACAAGGCCAGATAGACGTCCGGGGCCTCCTCGAAGACGGCCCCGGCCGACGCTTCGATCCAGGTGGCGATGCGGCCCCGGAAAAGCGCCTCGGCCGCCTTGTTGGCCTCGGTCAGCACCAGTTCCCGTTCCCTGAGGGCGAAGGTGAGGGTCGGCAGGGGGAAATTGCGCAGATGTGTCTGCAGGCGTTCCTCCCGGGCGCGCAGCGACGCTTCCGTGCGCTTGCGCTCGGTCACGTCCTCCACGAAGCCTTCCACCACCTGCTCGCCGTCCTGCTCCACCAGCCGCACCCGCAGCCGGCCGATGAAGCTCGATCCGTCCCGCCGCTTGTTGACCACCTCCAGCCGCGCCAGTTCTCCGTCTCGGCGCAGGCGTTCCACGATCCGCGAGCGCTGCCCCGGGTCCACGAAGACCTGGGAGGCGTCGTGGCCGATGGCCGCCAGCATGTCCTCGGGCGTGTCGTAGCCGAAAAGTCTGGCCATGGCCCCGTTGACGGCCAGGATACGGCCCGCGGGCGAGGACTGGAAAAGCCCCAGCAGGGCGTCGTCGAAGAGTTGGCGGAACCGGGAGTCGAAGGCCTGACGTTGCCTCTCGGCCCGTCGTTGCTGGGTGACGTCGCGGCCGTAGCCGTTGACGCCTTCCCCTCCGGCCAGGGGGCACAGGGTGATTTCCAGGATGTTCTCGCCCACGGGGAGGTCGAGGCGCTGCATCGCGCCGGTTTCGAAGGCCCGGGCCACGGCCGGGAACAGGGGGGGCGGAACCACGGCGCCGACAGACATGCCCCGGGCGTCGAGCAGCGGCGTGCCGGCCGGATTGGCGTAGGCCAGCTTGCCGTCCCGGCCGAATCGCATCACCGGGTGGGGGTTGTCCTCGGGAAAACGGGCCATGGAGCGCAGGTTGTCCAGGGCCTGCCGCTCGGTGGTCACGTCCTGGACCGTGCCGTAGATGCGGGTGGTGCGGCCCGAGGCGTCGCGTTCGGACCGGGCCACCGCTCTGGCGTGCCGCCACAACCCGTCTCCCCGTCGGAACCGGTATTCGTAGCGCAGCGAACCTGCCCTGGCGATGAGCGTTTCCCGCACTTTTTTCACAATCGACCGGTCGTCCGGGTGCGTCAGGCCCAGAAAGCCCTCGAAGGTCGGCACCGGGCTGCCGGTGGGCAGGCCGAAGATGCGCTGGAATTCCTCGGACCAGAAGTCCTGCCCCGTGATCAGGTCCCGGCTGAAGCTGCCCACTCGGGCCAGGCGCTGGGTTTCGCGGAAGGAGGCCGCCAGGGTGCGCAGATCGTCCCAGGGCGAGGAGCCTGGGCCGGGCAGGGAGGTGATGTCCCGGATGAGCCCGGCCAGGGGCTCGGGCCTGGCGAGCAGGGCCTCGCGCACGTCGGAGGGGATCTTGCCGGCCAGGGCGAGCAGGGCGTCGGGCGGCTCGCCCAACGCCTCGGCCAGGGCCAGGATGTGGGCCTCGGACAGGCGCGGCGCCGCGCCGCGCTCCAGCCGGCTCAGGTAGGACGGCTGGATGCCCAGGCGCGCGGCCAGCCGGCGCAGCGAGTACTCGGGATCGTCGGCCAGGAGGGCCAGGCGTTTTTCCCGGATGCGGCGGCCGAACGGATGGACGTCCATTCGTGCACCATAGCGTGCACGCAGTTCCGCGGCAACTGTTGCTGCGAAATTTATGCGGCGGTCGGCGCTTCGGGCGTCAGGGCCGTGGCTTCGGCCAGGGCCTGGAGCTCCCGGCGCAGCGCGGTCGGATCGGGAACGGCCCCGGCCTCCAGTTTTTCGGAGGCCTCGCGGGCGGCCTGCTCGAGTTCCGGCCGGTCCGGGTCGGCGAAGGCGGCAAGGACCAGGGAGGCTTTCTCCTGCTTGTCCAGGGCGAGCAGGGTGAGCGCCAGCAGCAGTTGGGCGGCCGGGAACGTTTTGCCGGAAAGACGCAGCACATGCTCGAATTCCACCCGGGCCTGGATGTGCTGGCCCGTGGCGTACAGGGCGTGGCCCAGGCGCAGGCGCACGGCCGCGTTGGACAGGTCGCCCCGCACCGAGGCCCGGTAGGCGGCTACGGCCCCGGGGTAGTCACCGGCCGCGTAGGCCGCGTCGCCGGCGACGTGCCGGTCCGTGGCGGCCGCCGGCTCCTGCCGGGGCTTTGGCGTGTCGCGGCCGAGCAGGGCGCGCACGAGGTTGCGGCGCGAGACGGTGGGGCGGTCGTCGCTGGCCATGGCCGGCTCCTTATTGGGGCGGGTTGCCCGGACGGGAAAAGAAAAGGGATTCGGTGTCGCGGATGCGGGCGTCGCCGGTCTCGGCCGCCTCGGCCAGGATGCTTTCCGGCAGGCCCAGGGAACGCCAGGCCGCCTCGGACAGGGCCGGCACGGGCGAGCCGCAAAAAGGCGGCCAGGCGAAGGCCGTGGCCAGGATGTCGGCCACGTGGACGATCGCCGTCTCCCGGGAGCCGGGATCGCCGGAAGGGCTGTGGTGGTCGGCCGCCATGGCGGCCAGGCTTTCGGGGAAATGCCAGCCGGCCAGAAGGGCCCGGCCCACGGCCGCGTGATCGAAGCCCAGCACCGCCGCCTCCGCCTCGGCGTCGGGCAGGCCCTCCACGCGCGAGAGCAGAAGCGCCCGGCTGGCGGCGGCCGGCAGCTTGCGCAGGATCACCAGTTGGCCCAGGTCGTGGAGCAGCCCGCCCACGAACACCCGCTCCGGGGAGGTGCCGGGGCAGGCGGCGGACAAAAGCGAGGCGTACACGGCGCAGGCCGCGGCATGCCCCCAGAAGGCGCGCATGTCCCACAGCCCCGGCTCGATGTCGTCGAAGGCCTGCAGCGCCGCCAGGCTCATGACCAGGGTGGTCAGCTCCTTGCGTCCGACCATGTCCACGGCCCGGGCGATGGAGTCCACCGGCGTGCGGGAGCCGTAATGGGGGCTGTTGACCAGGCGCAGGAGCTTGGCCGCGAACCCCGGGTCGCGGCTGACGAGTTCGGCCAGTTCGCGGGCCGAGGTCTTTTCCGATTGCAGCGCCCGCAGCAGGCGCACGTGGACCTCGGGCAGGGTGGCCAGTTCCACCTCGCCCGTGACGAGGCTGGCCGGATCGATGCGCTGTGGCCCGAAGAGCTGGGATTCCGGTGCAAACCCGAGCAGGGAGGGCTTTTCGCAGGCGGCGTCGAGCTTGTAGCCTTCGGAAAGGGCGCGGGCGGCGGCGCGGTGTGCGGCCAGTTCGAACACCGTCTGGCCGAAGGGCGAGGCGGTGTCCAGGGCGGCGAAGCGCGGGGCCAGAAGCTCTCGGCAGCGCCGCGCGGCCCGCTCCAGCTCCGAAGCCGTGTCCTCGGGCGGGGTTTCGTCGGAGACGATGTCCACGTCGCGCACGCCGAAGGCGCGCATGGCGCGCAGGTTCTCCTCGGAAATGACGCCGCCTTGCCGCAGCAGGAGCAGGCCTTGCTGGCCGCTGACGTCCTGGCCGACCACCATGCCGTGCTCCACGTCGTCGATGTGGACCTTGACCACCGTTACCGCCTCCGGGCTGGGTCGTCGTTGCCACCATGGCTTGCGACGCCTGGGATTAAGATTGTAATAAAGCTAATCGAAAGAAAAGTCCGCAGGCGTCGCCCGAGCCATGTTTCTGCCGTCTCCGGCTGGCCACGTTTTATAGTTAACTGTTTTTGCTGGAGAAATAATTTTTCTTTCAGTCCGGTGATGTTGGCCCGGGATTTGCTCAATAGCTGGCGTGAGCGCGGTGGGCGAAAGCCGAAACCACACCGCACTAAATCACCTGGCCGTGGCGGCCACCCCCTAGCCTCCTCCCCCAACACGCCACCACGGCCTTTTTAGGAAGCCGCTTGGGCCACTCCCTGGGCCTGGGCGGCTTCCGCTTTTCGGCGACGCCCCGGCCGGAAGGTCTTGAACACACCCCGATTCCTGGATATAGCCTGAAAGGACAAGCATTGGCGGCTCCCGCCGCCCGTGTCGCCCACGGGCCGGAAGGCTCCCGGACGTATCCCATCGGAGCAGGGTTTGGAAAACAAGGATTCGGGCCCACAGGCCTTTTTGGATTTCGTCAACCAGCGGTTGGCCAAACGGCAGCGGGAACTTGACGGGGCCGTCAAGTTCTCCAGCCACTATACGCAGGTGGAATCGATCGTCATGGAACTCAAAGCGATCCGGACCAAGTTCTTGACCCTCATGCGGCGCGAGGGGCTTCTGTGAGGCGGCTCCCGGCCGCCCTGGCCCTGTGCGCCCTGCTGTGCCTGGCGACGGCCCTGCCGGTCCTGGCCCAGGCGCAAGCCCCGGCCGGCAAGCCCGACATCGCCGGCGACTGGACCGCCGTGGTCCTCGGCCAGGAGGTCACGGCCACCTTCACCCGCCAGGGCGACATGATCCAGGGCGTGGTGGTCATCCCCGACATCGGCGGCGGCAAGAACACCTACCATGTGGCCGGCGTCATCCTCGGGGCCGACTTCGCCGCCCAGCACGGCAGCGGCCATCTCCTCAAGGGCACCCTCACCGGGCCCAACGAGGCCGAGGCCGTGTTTTCGCCCAAGACCGGCCCCAACATCCCCTTGCACCTCAAGCGGCGCGCCGGCTCCTGAAGCCGGCCGCCGCCGCCGGGCGTCGGCCGGCCGAAGAGGCGGCTAGCTTCCCGCGGTCTTCTTCTGGCCCGCCGGCACCACCGGCAGGCTCTCGTCCTTGGCCCGGTCGGTCCAGGCGCGCTTGAGGGCCTCCACGTCCTCCGGCGAAAGCGTCGCCTCTGCGGCGTCGAAGACGCGATTGCGGAAAAACACGAGATCCTGGTAGCTTGGCGCTTGCTGGATCTTCTCCAGATAATAGGCGAGCCCTTTGTCCTCCATGCGGCGCAACCTCCCCCGCCTTGTCGTTCGTGGGAAGAGGTGTAGCCGAGCAGGCCCCGGCCGGCAACCTCAGTCGGCGGTCGGACTGTTGAAGGCCCCGCACTTGACGCACACGAATCCGGCGTATTCCGGCTCCCCGTCGTCGCCGACCCAGACTTCCACCTCGTTGCGCTCCGAACAGTCGGCGCAGTAGATCAGGGCGATATGCGCCTCGGGGTCGTAGTCGCATTCCACGCCGCCAAGGATCAGGGTTTCGGTAAAGGCCATGGCCGCCTCCTTGCCGCGCTTCGGGCGCGTTTTGCTTTCTTTTACCATGCCCGGCCGCCAGGGCAAGGCCCGGACCGGCGTCCGGCCGACATTGTCCGCCCCTTGCCCCCATTGCCAGACGCCGCCGGCCACGCTATCCCCGACCGGCCGGCCGACGCCGCCAAGGAATCGCCATGACCCGGACCCCCGACGACCGCCCCCTGGTGCTCCACGACGCCTTCGCCTTCCCCGGCGGCGGCGAGAACGTGGCTGTGACCCTGGCCCGGGCCTTCGGAGCCGAGCTGCTCGCCGGGGAATACGACCCGGCCGCGTTTGCGCCGGACTATTTCGACGCGCCGCCGCGAAGCCTCGACGCCGCGCGCCGCCATCCCCTGGCCGCGCGCCTTTCCCGGACCCTGGCCATGCGCCTGGCCTTCGCCGGCCTGCCGCGCCGCCGCGCGCCCCTGGCCCTGCACAGCGGCTCCCTGTGCCTGCTGGCCCACGCCCGCCTGGACGCGCCGCAAATTCTCTACTGCCACACCCCGCCGCGCATCCTCTACGACCACCGCGACTTCTACATGCGCCGCCAAAGCGCCGCGCGCCGGCCCCTCTACGCCCTGCTCCTGGCCGGCTACCGCCGGGCCTACGAGCGCGCCGCCCGGGCCATGGACGCCATCGTCGCCAACTCCGAGACCGTGCGCCGGCGCATCGAACGTTTCCTGGGCCTGCCCGCCGTGGTCGTCCACCCGCCCGTGGACACGGCCGCCTTTCCCGACCTCGGCCAGCAGCCCTTCTACCTTTCCACGGCCCGGGTGGACGTGCTCAAGCGCGTGGACGTCATCGTGCGCGCCTTCCGCGACCTGCCGGACAAGCGGCTGGTCGTGGTCTCGGGCGGCTCGGAGCTCGAGCGCGTGCGCGCCCTGGCCGCCGGCCGCCCCAACATCGACGTCCGGGGCTGGACCGCCGACGCCGACCTGAGGCGCCTCGTCGGTTCCTGCCTGGCCACCATCTACATCCCGCGCGACGAGGATTTCGGCATCTCGCCCGTGGAATCCATGGCCGCCGGCAAGCCCGTGCTCGGCGTGCGCGAAGGCGGGCTCACCGAGACGGTCCTGGACGGCCAGACCGGCATCCTGCTGCCCCCGGACCCCGGCCCAGGCGACGTGGCCCGGGGCGTGGCCGCCCTGGACGCGGCCACGGCGCTGGCCATGCGCCCGGCCTGCCTGGAACGGGCGCGGGCGTTCGACGCGGCGGTGTTCGTGGAGAAGATGCGGCGGGTGGCCGAGGGAGTGATGACGGCAGGGGGAAAGGCGGAGGGAAGATAGGGAAGATTGGGGCGTTGCCCCAAGCCCCATCGGGGGGGATGATCCCCCCGGAACCCCCTCGAGGGGGGGGGTGGGGGAGAAGCGGGAACGTCGGGCGGCGAAGCCCCGGACCGGTTGGCGACGGAATCGGGGGCAACCCGCAGGCCGCAAAGCCGGCCAGCACGTTGC
>JAEWCY010000201.1 GCA_023390395.1 Pseudomonadota bacterium
CGGCAGGGGCGGGCACGAGGCGCGGCTTGGCCGGCCTGGGGACCGGGGCGGGGCCGGGCACGCGGCGCAGGAGCCGGGCCAGGGGCGACGGATCGGGAAAGGCTTCGCTTGCGGCGGGCGGTTCGGCCGGCGGCCCGGAAAGCAGCGCTTCCAGGATGTCCACGGTGGCGGCCTTGGCATCGGTACCCATGGTCGGCTCCTCGGTTCCGGCATTGGCGACGGGTTCGCGCCTTGACTCATAGCAAAAACTCTGCCACAAACCCCAACCTCCCGGATGGCCGCCTGTCGCTGGGCCGTCCCAACCCGGTCCCCGTTCCCCGGGGGCCGACGAGGTCACGCCATGAACCGCTGGCAAGGCCCCGGCGGCTATGCCCACGTCCTGCGCGTGGGCCTGCCGCTTCTGGCCGGCATGGGCTCGATCACGGCCATGCACCTGACCGACCGCCTTTTTCTCGGCTGGTATTCCAAGGACGCCCTGGCCGCGGCCATGCCGTCGGGCGCGGCTTTTTTCCTTTTCACCTCCTTTTTCCTCGGCACCGTGGGCTACGTGGGCGTGCTCATCGCCCAGAACGTCGGCGCGGGACGGCCGCAGGCCATCGGCGCGGTGCTGTGGCAGGGCATCTACTTCTCCCTGGCCTCCTTCGCGGCCCTGGTCGCCATCGCGCTTTTCTCCGAGGACATCTTCGCGGTCATGGACCACGCGCCCGAGGTGCGGCGCATCGAGGTGGTCTATTTCCGGGTGCTCATGTACGGGGCGGGGCTCATGGTGCTGGAGGCCAGCCTGGCCGCCTTCTTCAGCGGCCGGGGGCTGACTCGGGCGGTGATGCTGGTCAATTTCGGCGGCGCGCTGCTCAACATCCCGCTCAACTACGTGCTGATCTTCGGCAAGCTCGGCCTGCCGCCGCTCGGCGTGGCCGGTTCGGCCCTGGCCACGGTGGCCGCCTGGGCGGTCATGGCCGGGACCTACGCCGCGCTGATCTTCACCCGGCATAACGACCGGCTTTTCGGCACGCGCCGCTCGCGCCGGCCGGACTGGGCGCTTTTCAAGAAGCTGGTGCTGCTCGGCGCGCCGGGCGGGGCGCAGATCTTCCTCGACGTGTTCGCCGTGACGGTGTTCATCGCCTTGGCCGGGCGGCTCGGCGTCACGGAGCTTGCCGCCACGAGCCTGGTGCTTTCGGCCAACACCCCGGCCTTCATGCCGCTTCTGGGCCTTTCCTCGGGCTTGGCCGTGGTGGTGGGGCAGTCCATGGGCGCGGGCCGGCCGGACGAGGCCCGCCGGGCCGCCGGCAGCGCCCTGCGCCTCATGGCCGTCTACATGGCGGTCATGGCCGTGTTCTACCTCGGCCTGCCCGAGACCCTGGCCGGGTTTTTCGCCCCGCGCGAGGCGGACGCCGACTTCGCCTCGGTGATCGCCCTGTGCCGGCCGCTTTTCGCCTGGGGCGTGGCGCTCGGGGCCTGCGACATCGTGCTGCACACCTGCTTCGGGGTGCTGCGCGGGGCCGGGGACACGCGCTTTCTCATGCTCTCGGCCGGGTGCGTCTCCTTTTTCGCCCTGGTGGCCCCGGCCTGGGCCGCCGTGCACTGGCTTCGCATCGGCATCGTGCCGTTGTGGGGCTTTTTCGCCCTCTACGCCTTGACCCTGGCCGTGGTGCTGGCCTTGCGCTACAAGGGCGGGGCGTGGCAAAAGCTGCGTTTGGTGGAGCCGGCCGCCGGCAATTCCTGAAGCCCCGGGAGCCCTCATGCGCGACGTGCTTGTGCGGCGGATGTTCGAGGACATCGCCTTTTCCTACGACTTCCAAAATAGCGCCCTGTCCCTGGGCGTGGACGTCTACTGGCGCCGGCGGCTGGTGGACATGATCGAACCGGGCTACGGACTGGTGCTCGACGCGGCCACGGGCACGGGCGAGGTGGCCCTGGCCATCCGCCGCCGCCGGCCGGGGCTGCGGGTGCTGGGCCTCGATTTTTCCCCGGCCATGCTGGAAAAGGCCGCCGAAAAGGTGAAAAGGCGGGGCGCGACCGGCTACCGTCTGGCCGTGGCCGACTGCCGGGACATCCCGGTCAAGGCGAAGAGCGTCTCGGCCGTGACCATGGCCTTCGGCATCCGCAACATCGCCGAGCGGGTGGCGGTCATGCGGGAGTTCCACCGCGTGCTCGTCCCGGGCGGGCGCATGCACGTCATGGAGTTCGGCATGCCCCGAAACGAGCTCGGCCGGGCGCTCTACCGCTTCTATTTCGACCGCTTCCTGCCGCCCATCGGCAACTTCCTGTCGCGCACGGACTACGCCTACAGCTACCTGGTGGAGTCCGTGGACGCCTTCCCGTCCGACGCGGCCTTCACCGCCCAGATGGCCGAGGCCGGCTTCGCCGCATGCACGGTCACGGACCTGACCTTCGGCCTGGCCCGGATCTTCACCGGGCGCAAGCCGTAGTCGCGCATAGAGATTTCCCTTGACAGCGCCCCCGGCCGTCTGGTGCAACATGGGAGACTGACGCCCGGTCGGCATCAAAGGGGGGGGCATGGAAGTCAACTGGCCCGAACGGTTCTACTGCCGCAGCTTCGCGCGAAAGATCGCCCAGTGGCGCGAAGTCCGCTATTTCCGGGCCACGCGGCCCATCCCGCCCGGGGCCAGGGTGCTCGAGATCGGTTGCGGCGACGGCGGCGGGGCGGGCATCTTCGCCCGGGCCTTCGCCCCCTCGGTCTACCACGGCCTGGACGTCGACCCGGCCATGGTGCGGATCGCGGCCCGGCGGCCGAAAAAAGGCCCGCTGGCGCAAAGCGTCTTCGTCCTCGGCGACGCCGAGCGCCTGCCGTATCCCGACGGGGCCTTCGACGTGGTGGTCAACTTCGGCATCATCCACCACCTGCCCGACTGGCGGCGGGGCGTGGCCGAGGTGGGCCGGGTGCTGCGCCCGGGCGGCACGTTCTATTTCGAGGAAATCTATCCGCCGCTCTATGCCAATCCGGTGTTTCGGGTCATGTTGGCCCACCCCCGGGAAAACCGTTTCCACGGCCCGGAGTTCCGGCAGGCCCTGGACGAGGCGGGGCTTTCCCTGCTGCCTGGCCGGCACGAGTCGCGGCTGTTCATCCTGGCCGTGGCCGTGAAGACCGCGCGCCCCTGACGGGGCCATCAAGGAGGCGCTGGTGGACGTGCTGACCGACCCCGTCTTCCTGTCCCGGGTGCAGTTCGCCCTGACGACGGCCTTTCACATCACTTTCCCGACGCTTACCATCGGCCTGGCGCTCTACCTGGTCCTGGTCGAATGGCTGTGGCTGCGCACGGGCGATCTGGTCTACTTCCGCCAGTTCCGCTTCTGGTCCGGGCTTTTCGCGGTCAACTTCGCCGTGGGCGTGGTCTCGGGCATCCCGTTGGAATTCCAGTTCGGCGCCAACTGGGGGCCGTTTTCGGCCACGGTCGGCAACTTCTTCGGCCAGGTCCTCGGCTTCGAGGGCACCATGGCCTTCATGCTCGAATCGGCCTTCCTTTACATCATGCTCTTCGGCTGGAAGCGGGTGGGGCCGAGGATGCACTTTTTCGCCACCGTCATGGTGGCCTTCGGCTCGTCGCTCTCGGCCTTCTGGATTCTCGTGGCCAACTCCTGGATGCAGACGCCCTCAGGCGGGCACATCGAAAACGGCCTGTTCGTGGTCACCGACTACCTCGCCGCCATCTTCTCCCCGGACCTGCCTCTGGCCTTCTCCCACATGTACTTGGCCTGCCTGGAGCTTTCCCTGTTCGTGATCGGCGCGGTCTCGGGGGCCAACATCCTGCTCGGCCGCAACGTGCCGTTTTTCCTCAGGTCATTTAAAATCGCCGCCCTGGCCGCCGTGGCGGTCGCCCCGTTGCAGGCCCTGGTCGGCGACGCCAACGGCCAGGAGATCGGCCGGCTCCAGCCGGCCAAGGTGGCGGCCATCGAGGCCCATTGGGACACCAATGCGCCCGGGACCGGCGCGCCCTGGAACATGCTCGCCTGGCCCGACCCGGCCGCCGAGGACAACGTCTTCCAGATTCAGATTCCCTACGCCCTGAGCCTGCTCATCACCCACTCGCCCACGGGCGTGGTGCCCGGGCTCAAGGATTTTCCCAGGCAGGACCGCCCGCCCATCGTGCTGCCCTTTTACGCCTTCCGCCTCATGGTGGGCGTGGGCTTCGCCATGATGGCGGTCATGGCCTGGACGCTCTGGGAGTGGCGGCGCGGCGGCCTGACCCCCGAGCGCGCCCCGGGGCGGCGCAACCTCTTTCTGGCCTGGGGGCTCATGGCCGGCGGGGCCTACCTGGCCGTGCTCATGGGCTGGATCACCCGCGAGGTGGGCCGCCAGCCCTGGCTGGCCTACGGCCTCATCCGCACGGGCGAGGGCCATTCCCCGGTCGGCGCCGGCGCGGTCTGGGTGTCGCTTGGCGGCTTCGTCGCGGCCTACGCCGTCCTTTTCGCGCTGTTCCTCTTTTTTATGGCCAAGCGACTGCGCAAGGGCCCGAACATGGAAGAACTGCCGCCTCCGGCCCACGCCAGGGGCTAGGGTTTGTGTCCCTGAAAAAATAATCACCAAGGCATGTTGCCCAAGCAACGCACATGCGCGCATTTCGCGGACGCGACACGAGGCCATAACGTCCGCGCGAGGACACCGTCATGGACATCGCCGACGTCTGGTACTGGATCATGGCCCTGCTGCTGTGGCTGTACGTCTTCACCGACGGCTTCGACCTCGGCGTGGGCATCCTCTGCCTGCACACCGGGGACGAGGTCTGGCGGGACCGGATGACCGCCTCCATCGACCCGGTCTGGCACGCCAACCAGACCTGGCTGGTGATGCTCGGCGGCGTGCTCTTCGGCGCGTTCCCGCTGGTCTACGGCACGGTGCTGGCCGCCCTGTACCTGCCGGCCGGATTCCTGCTCTTCGCCTTCATGGCCCGGGGCATCGGCCTGGAATACCGGGCCGAGGCCGAGGCCAAGCGGCCCTGGTCGCTGCTCTTCGGCTGGGGGAGCCTGGCCGTGACCCTGGCCCACGGCTTCCTGCTCGGCGGCATCCTCCAGGGCATGGCCTTTGCCGACGGCCGTTTCGTCGGCGGGGCCTTCGACTGGTTTTCGCCCTTCACCATCCTGGTCGGGCTGACGCTCGCCTGCCTGTACGCCATGTTCGGCGCGGCCTGGCTCGTGCTCAAGACCGACGGCGACCTGCAATACCAGGCCAGGCTCTGGGGCATCCGCTACGGCTCGGCCGCCGTGGCCATGCTGGCGCTCTTCATCGGCTACATCCTCCTCGACGGCCGCTTGGGCTTTCTGGTGGGCCGGCCCGGCCAGTCGGGGCTCTCACCCGCCTTCGTGCTGACCATCGTGGCGGCCGTACTGTGCGCGGCGCTCTATTTCCGGGCGCTCGGCAAGGGCTGGGAGCGTCGGCCGCTCATGTACTGCGCCGTGCTGCTGGCCCTGGTCTTCGCGGCTTTCGGCGCGAACGTGTATCCGCTCGTGGTGCCGCCGGGGGTGACCGTGGCCATGGCCGCCGCGCCCGCGCCGATGCTTCGCGTCATGCTGGCCGTGGTCGGAGGGCTTTTGCCCGTGCTCCTTTTCTACAACGCCTACCAGTACCGGGTTTTCAGCGGCAAGGCCGCGCCGCAGGACGAGGTCCATTAGCTTGTCGCAACTTCCTTCATCGCCACGGCCCGGTGTTCCCGGGCGTTTCGCCCTGACCGTCTACCTGGCCCTCTCGCGCACGCCCCACGGCATCCTGGATTTGGCCGGGCCGTTTTGCGCCGCGCTTTTATGCCGGGGCGGCCTGCCGCCGCTGTCCGTCATCGTCCTGGGCTGCGTCACCGTCTTTGCCGGCTATACCGCGGTCTATGCCCTAAACGACATCGTGGATTACCGTTCGGACAAGCGTCAGGTGGAGAAAAGCGGCCAGGACGCCCGCTGCAACTACCTGGACGCGGCGTTTATCCGCCATCCCCTGGCCCATGGCTGCCTGTCGCTGCCCGCGGCCGTGGCCTGGTTCCTCTTTTGGGCCGTGACGGCCTTCCTCGGAGCCTATGCCCTCAATCCCCTGTGCGCCTGGCTGCTGGTGGCCGGCTGTCTGCTGGAAACGGCCTATTGCCTGCTTTTGACCGTCACCCACCTGCGGGCGCTCATTAACGGCGTGGTCAAGTCCCTGGGCCCCCTGGCCGCCGCCCTGGCCGTCGCGCCCGATCCCTCGCCCTGGTTTTTGGCCGGACTTTTCGCCTGGGTGTTCGCCTGGGAGATCGGCGGCCAGAACATCCCGGCCGACTGGCACGACGCGGTGCGCGACGCCGTGACCGGTGCGCGCACCCTGCCCGTGGTCATCGGCTACAAACGGGCCGGCCGGCTGGCCGTCGTCTGCCTGGCGGCGGCGCTGGCCGTCTCCGCGCCGCTTCTGGCCGCCTCGCCCCTGGCGGTTTCCGCGCCGCTGTGGCTGGCGGCGCTGCTGGGCGGGGCCTGGCTCCTTTTGCCGCCGGCCCTGCGCCTGGCCACGAGCCTTGAGGACGAGGCCGCCTCGTCGCTGTTCAACCGGGCGAGCTTTTATCCCGCCCTGGTCCTGGCCGTGCTCGTCGTGCATCTTCTCGTCCGTTAGCGTCGCGAGTTGTAACAATTTGCCGGTATTTGTCCGAGGATAATGCAATCCCCTGACGATGCGACCGCGGGAAATGCAAAGACGGATTCCCAGGAGGCGCACTGAAGCAGGGGCGTTGACGCTGGCCGGCCTTTGGGCGATGATCGCCAAACTCGCCGGAATTACGTCGCGGTCCCGGCCTGTTCAGGAGGCTCCATGGAGTCCCCCACGCGATCTTCCGCGCCGTCCTGGCGCGAAGCGCTGCAGGAGCACCTGCCTGCCGGCGAAGCCTGGCTCATGGAGCGCGTGCGCGCCTTCGCCGCCCGCCACGGCTACGCGGCCTACACTTCCACCCTGGTCGAAGCCTGGCGCGCTTCCATCGCCGGCCTGACCGCCGCCGTCCTTGCCGCCCTGTCCCTGCCCGGGGAAGCCGTTGTCGAATATCCCCCGTCCGGGCCGGCCCAAAGCGATCCCATCGCCGCCTTCGCCGACGCCGAGGCCGCCCGCCACCGCCAGCGCGGCGTCCCCCTGGCCATGTTCTGGGGGCTGCTCAAATACTACCGGCGGGCCTATCTCGAATGGCTCGCCGAGCGTTTCCCCCCTGGCGAGGAGGAGCGGGGCGCGGCCGCGTTCGTCGCCGCCTGCTTCGAGCGCATGGAGTACGTCCTCGTCCTGCGCTGGGCCCAGCTTTCCGGGCAGGAGCACGGCGACGCCCTGGCCCAGAGCGAGGCGCGCTACCGCACGCTCATCGACCTCATGCACCAGGGCCTGGCCGTGCTTTCGCCCGAGGGGCGCGTGGACTTCGCCAACGACACCCTGGGCGAGCTGCTCGGCCGGCCGCTCGCGGACATCGTCGGTCGTTCCTTCGCGGACCGCGTGCGGCCCGAGGACAGGGAGCGGTTCCTGGATGCCCTGGCCGGCCGCCGCGGAGGCCTGGCCGATCCCTACGAGATGGGTCTTTGCCGCGACGACGGCCGTCCCTTGTGCGTCATGGCCTCGCCTTCGCCCATCGTCGGCCCGGACGGCGACTACCAGGGCAGCCTCGAGGTCTACACCGACGTCACGCGCTTGCGCCAGTTGGAAAGCCGGCTGGCCACGGCCAAGCGCCTGGAGGCCATCGGCCACCTGGCCGGCGGCGTGGCCCACGAGATCAACACGCCGTTGCAATACGTCTCGGGCAACCTCGAATTCGCCAAAAACAACGCCCCGCGCATCCTTTCCCTGCTCGCCATGTACGAGGACGCCTTGCGCCTGGCCCAGGGCGGACCGGAGCTTGCGGCCAAACGCCGGGAGATCGAGGCGTTTCGCCGGGACAACGACCTGGAGACGGTCCTGGCCGAGCTGCCCCAGGCCCTGGAGGAGAGCCTGGCCGGCACGGAGCGGGTGGCCGGGTTCGTGCGCTCCATCAAGCGCTTCGCCCGGGCCGAGGGCATGGGCCGGCAGGCCATCGACGTCAACGAGGCCATCCTGGCCACGGTGGAGATGGCCAAAAGCGCCCAGGAGTTCCCGATCTGCCTGGAAACGGACCTGGCCGAGTCGTTGCCGCCGCTTTGCTGCGTGCCCGGCGACTTCAACCAGTTGCTCCTGTGCCTGCTGTTAAACGCCGCCCAGGCCACGGAGAAGGCCGGCCGGACCGATGCCTGCGTGCGCGTGGAGAGCCGGCAGGAAGGAAGCGGCGTGACCGTGTCCGTCATCGACCATGGGCCGGGCATCCCGCCGGAAATTCAGGACAAGATCTTCAATCCCTTCTACACCACCCGGGACGTGGGCAAGGGCGGCGGCCAGGGGCTCGGCATCGCCCTGGCCATCGCCGAAAAGCACAAGGGCACCTTGCGCTTCGTCACCAGGCCTGGCCAGGGCACCACCTTTCACGTGACCTTTCCCCTGGACTGACCGGCGCGCGCGGCACCTGGCCAAAAAAGCGGCCCGCCATCGTCCGATGGCGGGCCGCTTGAACGTCCGGGAAAGGCCGCCGGGCCTAATCGTCGTGGGGCGGGAAGGTCAGGGCCGCGCCGAACCAGCCGATGAGCGACACCAGCGGGAAAAGCGCCAGCACCACCACGATCAGCCCCAGGTGGTCGCCGGGGTGGGCCAGGAAGTCCGGGGCGCGAAGCCTGGCCACGAAGGCCCACAGCACGGCCAGAAACAGCACCGGCGTGGCCGCGAGCTTGACCACCACCGGCCGGATGCGGGCCGAGGCGTAGTTGAGCCACCAGGTGAAAAGGCCGGTGACGATGGCCACGGGCGTAAAAAGGACGGCCGCGCCGAGCAGCACCAGCATGGCCGCGTCGAAGCCGGCCCAGCCCGTGACCAGGGCCAAAAGCAGGCACAGGGGGATCAGCACGCAAAAGGCGATGGGAAAGTGCACGGTCATGGGGTGCGGGTGGCGTTTGAGCATGGGGTAGCGCTTTATGAAGCGCGAGAGCCAAGCCGGCACCCGGTCTGCCACAGGGTCGGGAACCCTGGCCGGCGCTTCGAGCACGCCCACCCGGGGAAAGCGTTCCAGCACGTCCGGGGAGTGGGGGGCCTGGGCCAGGTCGAGGCCCATGTCCGCACCGGCGTGGTGGCGGTTCATGTGCTTGCCGGCCTTCCACAGGCGGCTGCCGGTGATGTCGTAGACGACGCCCTTGTGGGCCACGTAGGCCGGGCGGCCCTCGGCACCGTCGAAGCCGGCCAATTCCTGGGGAGTGAAGCGTCTGTCCGGGGTCTGGCTCATGCGTCGCTCCTTGGGGGGCGTTTCAGTGATGCCGCCCGATGATGTCGAATTTGCGCAGTTCGCCCAGCACGGCGTCGCTGGTGAAGGGCTTGGCCAGGAAGGACAGGGCCTGCCCCTGGAAAAAGGCGCGGTACACGGCGCGGGTATCGTCCAGGGCCGAGATCATGATGACCTTGGCCGCGTCCGAGGAGGTGACGCCGCGTTCGTGCTCCAGGTGGCGCATGCCTTCCAGGGCCTGATGGCCGTCCATGCCGGGCATCATGACGTCCACGAAGATGACGTCGTAGGGCCGGCCGTCGGTCAGGGCCCGGCCGAAGGCGTCAAGGCCGTCGCGGCCGTTGCCGGCGGTGTCGCAGGCGGCGTAGGGGGACAGGATTTCCAGCAGGAACCGGCTGTTGACCGGATCGTCGTCGACGATGAGTGCTCGCAGCATGGGGTGCTCGGCGGGGAACGCTCGATCCCCGATCCGCGGCGACCCTAACACAACAACCCGCCGCGTCAACACATTCCCGCCGCGCTCGGGAATTCCCGACGGCCCCGCCTCAGCCCTTGGCGGCCAGGATCTCGGGCCGGCCGGCCAGGCCGCAAAAGCCCGTCTCGGGGCCGGCGGCGCGCCACATCATGCACATGGTCCCCTGGCAGAACTTGAGCTTGTCGTCGTGGGTGGTCAGAAGCGGGCAGTACTTGAACTTGGCTTCCTTCTCGGACACGGGCATGGCGGTTCTCCTTTAGCGGGATGGGGCGTCGGTCAGGCTGACGGCGACCAGGGTCACGTCGTCGTCGAGATGCCGTTCTCCCCGGAAGGCGTCCAGGGCGGCGAAAAGGGCGTCCAGCACGGCCTGGGGACCGCGCGAGGCGTGACGGGCCAGGATTTCCCGGGTGCGGGCCTTGCCGAACATCTCTCCGGCCTGGTTTTCGGCCTCCCACAAGCCGTCGGAGCCGATGAGGATGGTCTGTCCCGGGGCCAGGGCCACGGAGCCGGTTTCGTAGCGCGCCTGCGCGGCCGCGCCGAGGGCCATGCCCCTGGCCGTCAGTTCGTCGATGCGCCCCGTGACCGGGTCGAAGCGCAGGGCCGGGTCGTGGCCTCCCCGGGCAAAGGAGGCGCTGCGCGCGGCCGGGTCCAGCTCCAGGTAGAACAGGGTCATGAACCGGCCCGTGCCGTAGACGTCGCGCACCAGTTCGCGGTTGACGTCGGCCAGGATTTCGCCCGGCGTTCCCGGTCCGGCGGCGCGCGGGCGCAGGAGCGCCCGCGCCGTGGTCATGAGCAGCGCCGCCTCCAGGCCGTGGCCCGAGACGTCGCCCAGGGCCACACCGAGGATACCGGCCTTGGAGCCCTCGAAGGACAGGAAATCGAAATAGTCGCCGCCGGTTTCGTCGCAGTAGCGGCTGGCCCCGGCCAGGGCCAGGCCGGGGACGTCCGGCGGGGTCGCCGGCAGGAGGCTGCGCTGGATCTCGCTGGCCAGGGTCACGGATTCGCAAAGGCGCAGGTGCGCGTCCAGGCGCGGGGCCAGTTCGTTGAACACCCGCCCGAGTTCCCCGATCTCGTCCGACCCCTTCGCCTCGACCCGGGCTGTGAAGTCTCCGTCGGCGAGCTTTCGCGCCGCGCCGGTCAGGGCCAGCACCGGTCGGGTCACGGCCCGCGAGGCGGAAAGCGACAGGAAGACCAGGGCGACCATGACTCCGCCGACGATGAGCGTGCCGAGAAAAAAGAGCCGCCGGATGCTCTCCCCGACGTTGGCGGCCACTTCCCTGGCCTCGGCCAGCACGTCGGCCACGGGCACGATCTGCAGCAGCGCCTCGTTTTGGGCCGTAGGGGCGTAGGCGGCCAGACAGTCGCGCCCGGCGTAGCCGAGGCGGCGCACCCCGGAAACGCCCTTGGCCACGTCGTCGGCCATGGCGGCCAGGACCGCGGCGTCCGGGGAGATCAGGGGGGCGGGAGTGACGAAGGCGTGCCAGCCGTGCCCGTGCCCGGCCGAGCCGTCGCCGGCCTGGGCCTCCAGGCGCGTCGCGCCGGACGCCGCGGGCGCGGCCACGACGAGCAGGGCTTCCACGTCGCCGGCAAGGTGGCGCGCGGGCGTGACCGAGGCCAGCAGATCGTCCAGGGGGGTAAGAATGGCCGCCACTCCGGCCGTCGCGCCGTTTCGTCCCTCGATCCGCCGGGATACGGCCACGGATACGCGGCCGGTACCGGGTTCGATCTGGGCCGAGACCCAGACCGGGCCGGAGACGGCCAGGGCCGCCTGGTACCAGGGGGCGAGCCGGGGGTCGAAACGCCTGGGTGCGGCCGGCGTGGCCGGATGGATGGCGGTCAGGCCGTCGGCGAGGGCGGCCATCTGGAAATGGGCCAGGGGGCCGGCCAGCCGCGCCGTTTCGCGAAAAGCGCCGAGGGTCGAGGCCAGGGCGTCGATGCGGACGTCCCCCGCCGCGTTCCCCTCGGGCAGGCGCAGGGTCAGGCGGTTGGGATCGATGGGCAGGGGCGTGGTCGCGCCGTCCATGGACAGGCGGAAATAGCCGGGCGCTTCGTCGAAACCCGCCGTGGCCGGCGAGTGGCCCATGCCCATGCCCGGCCCGTCGGCGGCCAGGACCACGGCGTCCGGGACGCGCGGCGGCGGGTTGCGGGCCAGGGCGTCGGCCACGGCCATGGCCTGCATGGACACGGCCAGGGACAGGACCTGGCGGCGGGCGTCCAGGAGCTTGGCGTGGTCCTCGACCAGCCGGGCCAGCCGCGTTTCGGCCTCGGCCACCAGATGGGCCGACACGCGGGCGGACAGCGTCTCGGCCAGGCGGCTGTAGGCGAACTGGCTGTTGATCCGCAATGCCAGGAGCGGCACGAGCGAAATGGCGGCCAGAAGCCAGAAGAGTTTCCAGCGGATGCGCACGAGGTTCCCCGGGCCAGGCGGTCGACGGCATGAAACGGCCTAGGAAGCATCCTCCATTTGCAGGAAATCGGCAAGAATGACCTTGGGGCCGAAGTCCGGGAAGTTGACCCGGACCTTGCCGCCGTCGAGCTGGGCGATGATCTTGCCCCGGCCGAAGATCTTGTGCCGGCAGTAGCCGAGCTTGCCGGGCGGGACCGCCGGACGCGGCGCGGCCTCGGACGGGCGGGGCGGCCGGGCGGCGAAGGACGGAGCGGGAGGCGAAAAGGAGGCCGGCGCGGCGCAGGCGGCCAGGCTCGACGG
>JAEWCY010000040.1 GCA_023390395.1 Pseudomonadota bacterium
GCGCACGGCCGGCGCGGGCGCGGGCGTGCGCTCGGGCGGGGCCATGGCGGCCGGAGTCTTGGGAAACTTGCCGGGCTTGCCCGGGGCGCTGGCCGGATCGGGCGCGCCGTCCGCGCCGGGCTGGGGCAGCGGCACGGGTTCCCCCTTGAAAAGCAGGGCCACCTCTTCCATGCGCAGCGAACCGAAAAGCGGCGCGGCGCGGATGACCTGGAAAAGCGACGAGCCGGAACGGCCGATGGAGGTCACCCGGGCCACGGGCAGGCCCTTGGGGAAGATCTCCTCGAGCCCGGAGGTGACGAGGATCTCGCCCTCCTCCACGGGCACGCCCTGGGGCACGTACTGGAGGGACAGCTCGCGGTCGGGGCCTTCGCCCTTGAGGATGCCCTGGGTGCGGTTTTTTTGGGAGGTCACGGGAATGCGGCTGTTGGGGTCGGTGATGAGCAGGACCGTGGCGGCGCTCGGCGAATAGCGCAGCACCCGGCCGACCACGCCCTCGGGAGAGACCACCGGGGTGTTGGTGGACACGCCCGAGGCGCTGCCCTTGTCGATGACGAAGGTCTCCAGGGCGGCGTTGGGGCCCAGGCGGTGGGAAATGACGCGCGTCCCCTGGCGCTTCCATTCCTCCGGGGGGGCAATGGCGAGCAGCCGGCGCAGGCGCTCCACTTCCGAGGCGTTCTCGCGAAGCCTGGAGAGCTCGTCTTTCGCGGCGGCAAGCTCCTGGCGCAGCACGTCGTTCTGCTCCCGGATGCCCACGAAATACAGATAGCGGGTCCAAAACGACGACGCCTGCTCGCGGACCCATTTCCCTGGGGCCAGGGCCCACCTGGCGAATTCCAACCCGGTGTGGCTCGCCAGCGTGTCGACGTAGCCTGTCCGGATGTTCCAGGTGAAAAGGCCGAGATAGAGGAAAAGGACGACAAGCAGGCCTATCGCGATCCGCTGGGGAGACGGTTTAATCTATCGTGACCTCCTTCAGCACGTCCAGGTTGTCCAGGGCCCGGCCGGACCCGAGGACAACCGTCGACAGGGGGTCCTCGACGACGGTGATGGGCAGCGAGGTTTCCTCGCGAAGGAGCTGGTCGAGCCCGCGAAGGAGCGCGCCGCCGCCGGTGAGCACGATGCCCCGGTCCACGATGTCCGCGGCCAGTTCCGGGGGGGTCTGCTCCAGGGCGATGCGCACCGCCTGCACGATGCTTTCCACCTGCTCGGAAATGGATTTCTGCACTTCCTCGGCGCTGATGGTGATGTTCTGGGGAATGCCTGTGACGAGGTCGCGGCCCTTGACCTCCATTTCGCCCTGGCTGGTCGAATGGTGGGCCGAGCCGACCTGGATCTTGATCTGCTCCGCTGTGGATTCGCCGATGAGCATGTTGTACTTGCGCTTGACGTACTGCATGATGGCTTCATCCATCTTGTCGCCGCCCACGCGCACGGACTTGGAATAGACCACGCCGGACAGGGAGATGACAGCCACCTCGGTCGTGCCGCCGCCGATGTCCACCACCATGTTGGAGGTGGGCTCGGTGATGGGCAGGTTGGCCCCGATGGCGGCGGCCATGGGCTCCTCGATGAGGTAGACCTCGCGCGCGCCGGCGCTCTGGGCCGATTCCTTGACGGCGCGCTTCTCCACCTGGGTGATGCCCGTGGGCACGCAGATGATGATGCGCGGACGCACCAGCCGCCGGGAGTTGTGCACCTTGGAAATGAAGTGGCGCAGCATGGCCTCGGTGACCTCGAAGTCGGCGATGACGCCGTCCTTCATGGGCCGGATGGCCACGATGTTGCCCGGGGTGCGCCCGAGCATCCGTTTGGCCTCCAGGCCCACGGAAAGCACCTTGTTGCCGCCCCGGGGATCCTTTTTCACCGCAACGACCGACGGTTCGGACAGGACGATGCCCTTGCCCTTGACGAACACCAACGTGTTCGCCGTCCCCAAGTCGATGGCCAGATCGTTGGAGAAAAGGCCCAAAATCCTATCCAAAATCCTGGACATATCGCCTCGCTTGCCGCAAAGTCGGCCAACTTGATCTCGCAAACGCGTTGTGTTTGCCGATTCGCCCCGCATTGTCAACGGTTGATTTGCCGTTTCCCCGCCACGCCATGAACGCGCGCTACCTGACCCTCGCCGCAGCCCTGCGCCGACGCTTCGGACGGCGGGCGAAAAAGATTCCCCTGGACGCGGGAAGCGCCTGCCCCAACCGCGACGGAACCCTGTCGCGGGGAGGGTGCCTGTTCTGCAACGCGGCCGGATCGGGAACGGGCCTGCACCATAAAGGCTTCGGCCTGCGGGCGCAATGGGACCGTCTGACCCCGCCGGCCCGGGCGCGCGGCGAGGCCCTGCTCGCCTACCTCCAGTCCTTTTCCAACACCTATGGCCCGGCGAGCCGCCTGGCCGGCCTCGTCGCCGAGCTGGCCGCCCTGCCGGACGTGGCCGGCATCTGCCTCGGCACCCGGCCGGACTGCCTGGACGAGGAAAAAATCGCCCTGCTGGCCGGCGCGCCCGTGGCCCACGTCCGCCTGGAAATGGGACTGCAATCGGCCCGGGACGACACCCTTTCGCGCGTCAACCGCGGCCACGACGCCGCCGCCCTGGCCCGGGCGGCCAGAGCCGCCGCCGCGGCCGGGCTTGGCGTCACGGTCCACCTCATGGCCGGCCTGCCCGGGGAGACGACGGACGATTTTCTGGCCAGCGTGGATTTCATAAACGCCCTGCCCGTGTCCGGGGTCAAGTTCCACAACACCCTGGTCCTGGCCGGCGCGCCCCTGGCCGCGCTCCATGCCGCCGGCGGCTACGTCCCCATGGCGCGCCCGGACTACGTGGCGGCGGCGTGCGAAGGCCTCGCCCGGCTGCGGCCGGACATCGCCGTGGAGCGCCTAAACGCCGACCCGGCCCCGGGCGAGCTCGTCGCCCCGGCCTGGGCCGCCGACAAGCAGGGCCTTTTGCGCGACATCCGCGACGCCCTCGAACGAGGGGACGTCCGACAGGGCTGCCGACGGGAAACCGGCCAGGCCGCCCCGTGACCGGGACGCGGCCCGTCCCGCCCCTGGCGCGCCGGGGCGAAGTCGCGTAGGCTCGGTCCGCCCGGACGATCCGGCCCTGGCGCAAGCCGCAACGGAGGCCGACATGAGCGCAACCACCGAAACCTGTCTGGCCGGCCCGCTGGCCCTGACGCTCCACTGGCGTGACGGCGCCGTGGAGAACATGTCCCTGTCCTGGTCCCAGGGAAAGAGCCTTTCCCTGGCCACGGAGACCGGCGAGGCGGTGCAGGCGGCGCTCGAACGCTACGTGGCCGGCGAGGAGCCGGACTGGCCCGACCTGCCCTGGAATTTCGGCGGGCTGTCGGATTTCGCCCGCAAGGTGCTGTCCGAGCTGGCCCGGGTGCCCCGGGGGCAGATGGTCAGCTACGGCTGGCTGGCGGCCAAGGCGGGCCGGCCCAAGGCGGCCCGGGCCGTGGGCCGGATCATGGCCAGCAACCCCTTTCCGCTGCTCATCCCCTGCCACCGGGTGGTGGGGGCAAGCGGCGCGATGGTCGGCTTCGGCCCGGGACTCGAAATGAAGCGCTACCTGCTCACGCGCGAAGGCGCGCCGGCGCAGGCGCTGCGAAAGGATTGAGACGACGATGTTTACCGGACTGGTGATGGGAATCGGCCGCATTCTGGAGGCGAAGGCGCGCGGCGGGGAAACCCGCTTCCGCATCCGCGCCCTTTTCGAGCTGGAAGACATCGTCCTTGGCGAATCCGTCGCCATAAACGGGGCCTGCCTGACCGTGGAGACGGCGGGGAAAAACGAATTCACGGCCTACGCCTCGGCCGAGACCCTGTCCAAGACCGGGCTGGGGGCGCTTAAACCCGGCGACGAGGCCAACCTGGAACGCGCCCTGGCCCTGGGCGACCGCCTCGGCGGGCATCTGGTCGCCGGCCACGTGGACTGCCAGGCGGTGATCGAATCCGCCGTGCCCGACGGCCAGTCCACGCGCTTTCGCCTGACCTATCCCGAGGAGTTCTCCATCTACGTCGTGCCCAAGGGCTCGGTGGCCCTGGACGGCGTGAGCCTGACCGTCAACGACTGCGGCGAGGGCTATCTCACGGTCAACATCATCCCCTCGACCATGGGGGCGACCACGGTGGCGTCCTGGAAGCCGGGGCGCACCGTCAACATGGAAACGGACATGCTCGGCAAGTACGTGCTGCGCATGCTCGGCCCCTGGCGCGCCGCCGGCCAAGCCAAGCCCCCGACCCTCACCGAATCCTTCCTGCGCGAAAACGGCTTCTAACCCCGTCGGGGAGGGTCCGGGAGGGAGTCGCTCCCTCCCGGCCGCCGGAGGCATTCCTCCCTCCCCGCTCCCTAAGCCCGCCCGTCCACCAGCCAGTTGGTGCGCTCCAGGTCCGCGGCCGTGCGCCGCGCGGCCACGCGCGAGAGGTGGGCCGTCTCGGGCGTGAGAAAGCTCGCGGTCCCGGCCGCGCGGATGTCCGCCGCCGTGCGTTTCCAGGCCGGCAGCAGGCTTTGCGGCGTGGCGACGAGCGTGTGCCCGCTCCTGTCGGCGTCGGTGTAGAAAGCGTGCCAGAAGGCGTCCGAGGACACCCACAGGAGATCCGCCTTGCGCGTCCTGCCGAAGCCCAGGGCGGCGAGCCCGTCCCAGTTCGCGTCCACGGGCGCGCCGAGGCTTTGGGCCAGGGACGGGGAAAAGGCGTCGGCGTTGCCGAGCAGGTACTTGCGCAGGTCGTTGTAGCTCTCGACCACCGCGTCGAGGCGGCCGGACACGGCGTCCATGGCTTTGGCGACCACCAGGGGCAGCGCGCCGCCGGTCTCGGACCGGGCCTCCAGGGACACCCGGCCGGACTGCAGGGAATAGGCGTCGTTTTCCGAGGCCATGGCCTTCCCGTTGACCGTGATCCGCCCGTCCTGCCCGGGCAGGCCGACGTTCATGCCGAGGCTTTCGAGCAGCCCCGAGGGGCCGTCGGTCAGAGTCATGGACTCGCCCAGGCGGCGGTCGAGCAGCACCAGCGAGGCGGCAAGCTCCCGCGTGGGCAGGCGCTGGCCGGCCACGGCGTAGGACGGCGCGTCCCGCTCCGTGCGGGCCGCGCCCACCCGGCCCGTGGTCAGGGCGACCTCGCTTCGCACCTTGCCGAGCACGTCCTTGGCCGTGTCGCCCGAGGCCACGGGCACGGACACGACCTGTCCCGCATAGGCCGTGGTCAGGCCCAGGCCGGCCAGGAGCCCGCCGGACCCGTCGGTCAGCTTCAGGGCCTGCCCGGCGAATTCCCCGGTGGTCGTGGCCGTGAGTTCCTCGCCGGCCACGGTCCCGCCGCCGGCCGCGGGCAGGGTCACGGCGCGCACGTCGGCCGACACGCCCGGCAGGGACAGGCTCGGCGCGCTCACGAGCTCCACGGACCGGCCTCCCGCCGACCAGACCGAGATCGGTCGGCCGCTCAATTGCCCGGCCACGGCCGACAGCACGTCGCCCCAGGTCCAGCCGGCCTTGACCGTGACGGAAAGCGTCCGCGTCGCGTCGCCGACGCTCGCCGTGAACGTGTACTTGCCCGGGGCCAGGAGCGTGGCCGCGTCCGGGTCCAGGGCCTTGGACACGTAGGACGTTTGCGGCGTCCCCGTGCCCGTGGCCACGGAGAACCGGTGCAGGCCCACGGCCAGGTCCGTGGCCGCGCCCGGGTCGTAGAGCCCGGAATGGACGTAGGCCGGCTGGGCCAGGCGGTCCACGGACGCCTCGTACACGGCCGGCGCGGCCGGCGCGGCCACGTTGGGAGCGGCGGTCAGGCCGAGCTGCGCGACGAGGTCGCCCTTGGCGTCGGCGATGACCACGTCCTGGGCGCTGCGCGACCGGTTCACGGAAAGGGCCAGCAGGGTGCCCGTGGCGGCCAGGGACGGGTCCAGGCTGAAAGGCGTCTGCTGGCGGGCGATGGCGGCCCGCAGGCTCAGCTCCCGCGAGCCGTTGACCGCGCCGGCCACCTTGGAAAGCACCGCGCGCCAGGTGTCGTTGGCGTCGACGTGCACGGCGAAATCCTCGGCGACCCCGCCTTGGCGCACCGTGAAGCGGTAGTCGCCGGCGTCCACGCCCGAGGCGGCGATGCCGCTTTTGCCCTTTGTGAAGAACTTGCTCGGATTGACCGCCTGCCCGGCGTCCACCGTGGCGGCGTCGAGCCGGCCGGTCAGGCCGGGAGCGGCGGTGACGAGCCGGGCCCTAAACAGCGTCGAAGCGTCGGAAGGCCAGGAGAACCGGGCCAGGGCCTTCTCGAACCGGGCCAGGCGCGCGTCGAGCCCGCCGGTCAGGGCGTCGAGGCCGGTCCCGTCGCCGGCCGTCGCGGCGTCGTCGTCCGTGGCGAAACGGCGCGGGCGCGAAGCGGCCGCAGCCTCGGCGACGGATTCACCCTTGGCCAGCCGCAGGCTGGTGAAGTAGATGTCGCTTACGCCCACGGCCGTCGTCCCCGTATTCCACGGCGACAAGGCAAAGCCCGCTCGCCGGCGCGGTCGCCGGGGCAAGCCCTCTTCTCCCCGACGTCAATACGGATCGGATGTCCACGGGCGAAACTTTACCCGCGCCCACGGCCACCAGCGCCCCGGTCAGGTTGCGCACCATCTGCTTGAGAAAGCCCTCGGCCCGGAATTCCCAGACCATCTCCCCGGCCATGTCCGGGGGCAGGCGCGTGACGGCGCGCACCAGGCGTTCGGTGCCAGACACATGGGAGCCGGCGTTCTGGAAGGCGGCGAAGTCGTGATAGCCCGTGAACAGGGCGGCGCAGGCGTCCATGGCCGCCGTGTCGAGGCGCGCGGCCACGCGCCCCACGTTCCAGACGTAGGGCCGCCGCCAGGGCAGGATGAAGGTGGGTTCGGTCCAGAGCGTGTAGCGGTAGACCTTGCCCGTGGCCGAGAATCTGGCGTGAAAGTCGTCCGGGACCGCCGCGACGGCCGTCACGGTCATGTCGCGGGGCAGGACGGCGTTGAGCGCCCGCTGCCAGGGCAGCCCGGCCCGGTCCTCGGGCACGTCGCAGTGGGCCACCTGGGCCAGGGCGTGGACGCCGGAATCGGTGCGCCCGGCCCCGTGGACCCGCACGGCAGCGCCGCAGAGCTTTCCCAGGGCCTCTTCCAGGCAGCCCTGGACCGTGCGGCCGCCTCCCGGGGCTTGCAGCTGCCAGCCGGCGAAGTGGGCGCCGTCGTAGGCGATGGTCAGGCGAAGGCGCGGCATCCGCGCCTTCTATCCGCCCGGCCGGCCCGGCGCAACCGGCCCGGCTACATGCCGTCCGGCCCGGCGGGCCCGTCCATGGCCGGCAGTTGCAGCTTGGTGAGCATTTCCGTGAGCCCGGCCGCCTTCTTGGCTTCCATGTTGTTGAGGATGTCGCCGGCCTGGCGTCCGCGCATGCCCGCCAGAATTTTGACCGAGATGGAGTTGTCCAGGGTCTCCAGGACCTTGGCCGCCTGCTTGGCGTTCATGTTGGAGTAGACGTCGATCAGGTGCTTGAGCTTCTGGTCTTTGACGCCCTTGGCCTCCTCCAGCATGCCCTTGATGCTGGACTCCATCTCCTTGAGCTTGGCCACCCGGGTGTTGAGGTCGGTCTGCAAGGCATTGAGCGCCTGCTCGCGCTGGTCGAGCTCGTCCTGGCGCTTGAGCAGGGCCTGGGCGTCGGGCGTGGCCGCTGCCTGGGCCGGGGCGGCCTTGGCCGCAGCGGGCGTCTGGCCCGGGGCGGCCTGCTGGGCCATGGCCGGAGCCGCGCCGGGGAAAACCACGGGCAGAGTCACGGCGGACGCGCCCGGGGCAGCGGAGGCGGCCGGAGCCACCTGGGCCACGGGGCGCGCCGGCGGATCGGGCAGGAGCATGTCCAGGCCCATGAAGGCCAGGATGCCGAGCTTCACGGCGGCGATCATGACGAACACGCCCAGCACCTTGGTGGCCCGGGGCGCGATGCGCCCGCCAAGGCGGTCGAGCATCGCCAGCGTTTTCGAAAACGGGTTAGACCACCGGCGGCTGATAGCGGACCGAAGCCATTTCATCGTTTTCGTTTTGTTCCGCGATGTTCTGTTCGATGGCATGGCGGGCCGCCTTCTTGGTTTTGAGTTTGTCGAGGAGCTTTCTGTCCTTGGACCGGGCCACGGCCGCCTCGCGGCAGCGCTCGCGGACTTCTTCCAGCTCCTTGAGCCGGACCCGCGCCTGGGCGATGTCCTGGACGAGGCGTTCCCGGTAGGCCCGCCACAGCCAGAAATCGCCCGGCGTGGGGTCCTTTTTCTGGGCCATGGAGGCTTCGCGGGCAGCCAGTTCGTTGACGAGCCGCGCCACCTCGCGCTCCTGGTTCTGGCAGGCGGCAATGGCCTTGCCGAGCTCCATCCTGGCCCGCTCTTCGAGCTGGGTCCGGATGTCCAGGATGCGTTCGAGATTGAAACGAAACGGCTTGGTCATGCCCGCGCCCTCTCCCCCTGCGCCGGTTTTCCGTCGGTCGGGGAACGGAAAGCAAATCCCGGGCCAGCGAGGTTATACCAGACAGCCGGCCAGCAAGGCGGCCAACTCGCAACCGACGATGGCCGCGCCCAGGAAATCGCCGTTGACGCCGCCGTTGCGCCGGGCCAGGCGGGCGAGTTTCCAGACGACGATCCCGCCGAGGGCGAAGCCGGCAAGCGTCACCGCCGGCCCGGCCCAGCACAGGCCGAGCGCCAGGGCCACGCCGCAGGCGATGGCCGTGTTGGCCGCCGTGGCCCCGGGCAGGCACAGGGACCCGAGCCCGGGCCGGGCCAGATCGCGGCAGGCGCGCATGAGCACCACCGCTCCGGCCCGGCCGAGCACCGGCGCGAAAGCCAGCGTCCAGACCCGGCCGCCAGCGAGCAGCTCCGCCCCCAGGCAAAACGCGCCGCCCATGGCCGCCACCAGCGCCATGCCTCCGAACGCGCCGATGCGGCTGTCCTTCATGATGGCGAAAAAGCGGTCGCCGGTGGTGAAGCTGCCCCAGGCGTCGGCCACATCGGCGAAGCCGTCGCAGTGCAGGCCGCGCGTGAGCCAGACGTTGGCCAGGCCGTAATAAAAACCACCGGCCAACGGATGGCCGGCGAAAAGCCCCAGGGCCAGGGGCGCGGCGAGCAGCAGCCCAAGCGTCGCCCCGACCACGGGGAAAAGCGGCACGCAAGCCGCCATGTCCGGATCGCGCACCGCCGGCCCAAGGCGCGTCAGAAAACCGAGCGCGCCAAGATAATTACGAAAAATCAATCTCCGTCTCCCCTTGCGGCCAGGTGAGCGTCACGGCGTCTCGCACGTTAAGCCCAAGCCGCGCCGCGGCCGATGCGCCGCTCACCGCCAGTTCCAGATAACCCTGGCTCCCGGCCAGAAGCCCCACCCCGCCGGGTTTGATGCCGGCATAGGTCCGCGCCGGCCAAAGCCGCACGGCCACGGGCGCGGCCAGGGCCACGCCCCGGGGCACGCGCCCGAATCGCCCGATGTCCAGATTGAGGATGCAGTTGCCGAACCGGTCCACGGACAACACCCGCGCCGCCACGGTCCCCGCGCCCCGCGCCGGTTCGAGGCCCTCCAACAGCACCGGCTCCGCGCCGCCAAGCACCGTGGCCACGTCGCGCGGCCCCTCGCCCATGGCCAGCCGCGCGGCCAGGGGCGCGAACACGTCGCGACCGTGGAACGTGGCGCTCGCCGGCGCCAGACGCGGCGTGGCGTCAAGGATGCGACAGCCCTCCGAACGGCCGAACGTCAGCGTCAAAAGGCCGTTGTCCGGAGCCAGCACCAGCCGCGAGGCCGTCTCCACCAGAAGCACGCGCCGGTCCGTGCCCACGCCCGGGTCCACCACGGCGCACGCCACCGAGCCCGGCGGCAGCCAGGGCAACGTCGCGGCCAGGAAAAACCCGGCCTGCCAAACGTCCCCGGGCCGTACCTCGTGGCTGACGTCGAGCAGCGGCACGTCCGGCGCGGCGGCCATGAGCACCGCCCGCATCTGGGCCACGTAAGGGTCCGCCCGGCCGAAGTCCGTGAGGAGCGCGATGAGGGGGGCCGTGGATGCGCGGGGCGATGTGGGCATGGAGAAGATGCCTCCGGCGGCCGGGGGGGATGATCCCCCCCGGTCCCCCCCGACGGGGCGGACGGAGAGGCGGAAGGGAACGACAAGCGGCGAGGCGTCGGTCGTTGTGGTCGGGGAATTGGGCCGGCGAGCCTGGAGCGAAGCGACGGCATCGCCGGGCCGATTCCGGCTTCGCCGACGCACTCCCGCCCACGACCACGCCTCCACCCGCCTTCCCATCCTCCGCCTCCTCAGGCGAGGGGTCCGGGGGGCATCATGCCCCCCGGCCGCCGGAGGCATCTTCCTCTTCCCTTACTCGTCTTCGCCGGACTGGTCGAAGCCGGGGCGGTCCTGGTTGCGGTCGATGGTAATGGAGAAGGCGACGGAATAGAAGTGGTGGAAGAAGTCGACGTATTCGACGAAGACGTCGTTGGGCACGGAGAGCATGGCCGGGGAGTAGTTGATGATGCCTTTGACGCCGGCTTCGATGAGGAAGTTGGCGGCGCGCTGGGCCCGGTTGACGGGCGTGGTGATGAGGCCGATCTCGATGCCGAGTTCCTTGACGGCGTCCTTGAGGCGGCGGGTGCAGACGACTTCGAGGCCGGAGACTTCCTCGCCGATCTTGAAGGGGTCGCAGTCGAAGGCGCCGACGATGTCGAAGCCGCGAAATTTGAAGTCCTGGTGGCGCAGGAGCGCCTTGCCCAGGTTGCCGACGCCGACCAGGGCGCATTTCCAGACGCGGTCGACGCCGAGGGAGTGCTTGATGGAGTAGATGAGGTCCTGGACGTGGTAGCCGACGCCACGCACGCCGAACTCGCCGAAATATGCAAGGTCCTTCCGGATCTGGGAAGGATTGACGCTGCAGGCCCGGGCGAGGAGTTCCGAGGAGACGACCTGGGAGCCTTCGCGCTTGAGGGTTTCCAGCACTTGCACGTACATGGCCAGGCGCTTGATGGTGGCCTTTGGGATGTGTTCGCTTTTCAAGGCGGCATCCTTTGGTGCGTGCTGGTGGGTTGAAATAGAAAGGAGGCCGGATTTCTGGCCCGGCCTCCTTTCCGGGATGTCGTGATTAGCCGGTGATCATCTTCGCGAACGGGTGGGCGAAGAGCAGGATCAGGCAGACGACCAGGGCGTAGATGGCCAGGGACTCGATGAAGGCCAGACCGAGGATCAGGGTGACGGTGATCTTGCCGCCGGCCTCAGGATTGCGGGCGGTGCCTTCGCAGGCGGCCTTGAGGCCCAGACCCTGACCAAGACCGCAGCCGGCGGCGGCCAGGCCCATGCCGATGGCGGTGGCCCAGGAGATAGTGCCGATGGCGCCCATGGCGCCGGCGGTGTCGGCGGCGAAAGCGACGGAGGCCAGGGCCAGCAGGGCGGCGGTCGAGAAGATGGTCATGAAAGCCTTACGCATGTCGATCCTCCTGAAGAACAGGTGTTTAAAGTTACGGTCCTAAGGACCATTTCCCCCGGGATTCTAGTGAGCGTGTTCCAGCGAGCCCTTGAGGTAGATCATGGCCAGCATGAAGAACACGAAGGCCTGGATGCAGTCGGCCAGCGAGAACAGGAAGTACATCGGGAAGGTGCCGACGACCGGCGCCAGGGCGAACAGGAGCACCAGGACGATTTCCTCGCCGCGCACGTTGCCGAACAGACGCAGCGTGAGCGAGAGCGGCCGGGCCAGGTGGGAGATGATTTCGATGGGCAGCATCAGCGGCACCAGCCACCAGAACGGGCCCATGAAGTGCTTGATGTAGCCCGCGCCCCACATGCGGATGCCCCAGAAGTTGTAGTAGACGAACACGGTCAGCGCCATGGCGGCGTTGGTGTTGACGTTGTTGGTCGGCGAATCGAGGCCCGGCACCAGACCGATGAGGTTGCCGGTGATGATGAACAGGAACAGGGCGCACAGGAACGGGAAGACCTTGCGGCCCTTTTCGCCGATGTTCTCGACGACGAAGGATTCAAGGCCGCCGACGACGACCTCGAAGAAATTCTGGAAGCCCGACGGCACCATCGCGAGCTTGCGGGTGGCGAGCATGCCCAGGATGATGAGCAGGATCATGGCGAACCAGGCGTAGATGACGTTGGAATCGATGACCTGGGCGTGGAAGACGTCGTTGAGCTTGTAGAGCCCAACGGCCTTCGCGGCCTCGTCGACGAGCAGAACCGGATGCGGCAACCCACCAGCCATGTCCTATGCCTCCTTTCCCGTAAGCGTTTGGTGCGTCTTGGAGCCGGCGTGGCGCCATACGCCCCAGACGAGGAAGTTAACCACCACCGTCGTGATGCCGGCCAGAAGCGGCAACGGCGCAGCCCCGAACCATACGATGCAGGCGAAAAGCGCCGCTCCCGAGAGGGCCAGCCGGAAATAGAACCGGGCCAGCACGGCCGCCACGGCCTCGCGCCTGTCCGCGTACCCCGTGATCCGCTGGCCGAACTTGGCCAGGGAACAGAAATTCGCCGAGATGATGACCGTGCCGGCGGCCAGCGACCAAGCCGCCACGGACACCCCGGAAAGCGGCAGCGTGGCCAGGAGCACCAGCGCGGTCAGGAGCAGCTGGTTGCGCACGAGCTCGCGCACCTCGGGGTGGACATACCCCCGGCGCAAAAGCCAGCGATCCAACCTGTCCCTAAGATTTTTCATCATCCCCGCCCTGCCCCTCGTGTTCGCTCTTGTCGGCCTTCTGGATCTTTTTGACTTCCGCCACCACGTTCTTGAACCCGGCCACGATGCCCAGGACCAGAAACGTCAACAGAAGCCACGGCTTGGTATCCAGCCACCTGTCCAGCCACCAGCCGATGAACAATCCGACGAAGGTGGCCGAGACGAGATTGAGCCCCACCACCGAAGCCGAGGCGATGGACTCGCGAACGCTTTTGTCCTTGATGAGCCGGCCGAACACCCTGTCCCCTCCCGTCTCGCGACAGACCCCGGACCCGCCTGGGGCGCACCCCGACGAGCGGGCGCTCGTGCACAAGTTCACAAGTCGCGAAGGACTAGCACGGCCCCCCGGAGAAAGTCAACGGGCCTGGCGCATTTTCAACCGCCTCGCCCGGCCCCGGCCGACCCGGCACGAGTACTCCCGCCGCCGCGTCGCCACAAGACTTTTCAATAGAATGTTTCCCTTTTTTGTGATTCCCTCATGACAACGTCCGAGAGTTCACGTAGGAACCGGCATAGCGGAAGTCTTTACCCGCAAGGAGGGAAAACCATGAAGCGTCCCTTGTTGGCTACCCTTGTGCTCACCCTGATCCTGGCCGCCGCCTCGGCCGCCATGGCCCAAACCCAGATGTACTGCGTCAAACCCGACGGCGCGGCCGTCGCCGCCATCTCCCTGCCCTACGGCGACCGCCACGACCCGAGCGTGGTCTGCAACGCCGTGGTGCCCCAGTGCTACCTGACCTGCAGCGCCGTGCTCCAGGTCCGGGACGGCTACGCCGCCCAGGCCGCCAACGTGCCCGTGGTGCAGGTCACCCAGCAAATGCTCCAGAACCTGGGCAACCCGGCCCCCGAAACCCCGGCCATGTGCGCCCAACAATACCAGCAGTGCGTGTCCAAATGCCGCGGCGACAAGGCCTGCGTCGCCTACTGCCAGTCCGTGCGCTCCGGCTGCGGCACCGGCAACCGCGGGCAGTAGTAAGGTAGGGAGATGGAGAAGAGGAAGACGGGGCGCTGCCCCGGACCCCGCCGGGGGGGATGATCCCCCCCGGTCCCCCCCGATGGGGGCGGATGGGAGAGCGGGCGGAAACGGTAGGCGGCGGGGCGTCGGTCGTTAGTGGTCTGGGAATTCGGCCGGGCGACGCAGGCCGCAGAGCCGGCCAGCACCGCCCGGCCCAATTTCCCGACCACGGACGCCAGCGGCGAAGCGCCGCATTTTAAGATTGGGTCAGTAAAATTCCTTTAAATCTCGCCCCGAAGGGGCGACGGCCTGGGGGCGGAATTTCGCCCCCATCTTCGGTCCGCCCACGCCAACCGCGCCGGTGACCGCAGCCTTCCCCGCCCGACCACGCCGCCGAGGGGGTCCGGGGGGCATCATGCCCCCCGGTGGGGTTCGGGGCAAAGCCCCGATTGATTCCCGCCGACCGACCTCGCCCCTAGCCGGCCGGCTCTTCGGCGGCGTCGGGGCCGGTGCCGAGTTCGTCGGTGACGGCGCGGCGTTTGATGGCGATGACGGATTCAAGGCGGCTGATGCGTTCGATGGTGCGGTAGAGGTGGCTGGAGTCGCGCACTTCGACGCGGAAGATGAGCTGGCTCGTGCCGTCGATATTGGAATGGATGGCCCCGGAGTCGATGTTGACGCCTTCCTCGGCGAGCACCTGGGAGATCTTGCCGAGCACGCCTTTCTGGTTCTTGGCCAGGATGGAAAGGCCCGCCGGGTAGGGTTGTTCCTTTTCGCCTTCCCAGTTGACCTGGATGAGGCGTTCGGATTCGAGGTTGGGGATGTTGGGGCAGTCGTGGGTGTGCACGACCACGCCGCGGCCGCGCGAGATGTAGCCGACGATGGGATCGCCGGGCACGGGGTTGCAGCACTGGGCCAGGCGCACGAGCACGTTGTCCACGCCCTGGATGCGCACGCCCTCGCCGGGCTTGCCCTTGGCCGGGGCGGCGAGGCCTTCGGCCGGCGTGACGGGCTGTTCCACCTTGAGGTGGATGTCGCCCTCCTCGCCTTCCTTCTTGGGCAGCAGCCGGCCGATGATCTTTTTGGGCGTGATGCGGGAATAGCCAACGGCCGAGAGCACGTCCTCGACGCCGGGCAGGGAAAGTTCCCGGGCGACGCCCAGCATGGCCCCGTCCTTGATGGCCTTCTGGATGTTGACGCCGTCCTTGCGGCCCTGCTTTTCGAGCATTTCGCGGCCGAGGATGATGGAGCGGGCGCGTTCCTCGGTACGGATGAAGTGCTTGATGCGGGTGCGGGCCTTGGCGGTCTTGACGAACTTGAGCCAGTCCCGGTTGGGGCGGCGGTTCTTGTCGGTGATGATCTCGACGGTGTCGCCGTTTTTGAGCGGCGTTTCGAGGGGAATGATCCTGCCGTTGACCTTGGCCCCGGCGCAGTGCTCGCCGATGGCGGTATGGATGAGGAAGGCCAGGTCCACGGCCGTGGCTCCCTCGGGCAGCTCCTTGACCTCGCCCTTGGGCGTGAAGACGTAGACCTCGTCCTGGAAGAGGTCGAAACGCAGGTTGGCCACGAACTCGCGCGAGTCCTTGAGTTCGCGCTGCCAGTCCATGATCTGGCGCAGCCACGAGAAGCGCTCCACGTCCTTGGGGTTGAACTTGCCTTTTTCGCGCTCCTTGTACTTCCAGTGGGCGGCCACGCCCTCCTCGGCCAGCCTGTTCATCTCCACGGTGCGGATCTGGATCTCGATGCGCTCCCCGTCCGGGCCGACGACGGTGGTGTGCAGGCTCTGGTACATGTTGGCCTTGGGCATCGAGATGTAGTCCTTGAAGCGCCCCGGCACGGGTTTCCAGATGGAGTGGACGAGCCCCAGCGCGGAGTAGCATTCGCGGATGGTCTCGACGATGACCCGGAAGGCCACCAGGTCGTGGACCTGGTCGATGGTCAGGCCCTGGACGCGCATCTTGTTGAACACGCTCCACAAATGCTTGCGGCGGCCGAAGATGCGGGCGCGGATGTGGTTGGGGCGCAGGAGATCCTTGATCTGGGAGATGACCCGCTCGATGTAGGACTCGTCCAGGGTGTGGTGGCGATCGACGCCGGTCTTGATCTGGTTGTAGACGTCGGGCTTCAAGTACTTGAAGCTGAGGTCCTCGAGCTCGGTCTTGATGCGGTGCAGGCCCAGCCGGTTGGCCAGCGGAGCGTAGATGTCCATGGTTTCCTGGGCGATGCGCTGCTGCTTCTCGGGCTTCTGGAACTCCAGGGTGCGCATGTTGTGCAGCCTGTCGGCGAGCTTGACCAGGATGACCCGGATGTCGTTGGCCATGGCCAGGATCATCTTGCGGATGTTCTCGGCCTGGGCCTCCTCCTTGCTCTCGAAGGGGATGAGGCTGATCTTGGTCACGCCGTCGACGATGTCGGCCACTTCGTCGCCGAAAAGCTCCTCCACCTCGTCCACCGTGGCCTTGGTGTCCTCCACGGTGTCGTGGAGAAGCCCGGCCGCGACGCTGGCCGCGTCCAGGCGCATGTCGGCCAGGATACCCGCGACTTCCAGAGGATGGGACAGGTAGGGTTCGCCGGACAGGCGCACCTGACCGGCATGCGCCGCGGCGGAAAACACGTAGGCCTTGGTGAGGAGCGCCTGTTCCGCCTCGTTCATATAGACGGCGGTCTTGTCCAGGATTTCGTTTATGCGAATCATGGCCGTCCCGGCCTCGTTGTCCGGGTGTTGAAAAATGGCGGGGGGTTACTTTTCGAGACGAAACGTCTGCCTGTCCCGCGGCACCCACCATTGGGTGAAGTTGTAGGTGATGCCGGCCGGCGCCACGGCCACATCCTGGAAGCGCGACGAGAGGATGGGCAGGGAATAGGGCGCATAAAGGAACAGATAGGGCTGTTCCTGGTGCAGGATCTCCTGGAAGGCGTCATAGATCTTCTTGCGCGCGGCCGTGTCCACGGTATGGCGGCCCTTGTCCAGCAGGGCGTCGGCCTGCGCGTTCTTGAAGCCCACGAAATTGAGTCCCCCGGGCACGGCGCGGCTGCTGTGCCACACGTCGTAGGCGTCCGGGTCCTGGGTGACGGTCCAGCCGAGAATGAGCGCGTCGAAATTGCCCTTGTCCACGAATTCCTTGATGAAGGATGCCCATTCCACGGTGCGGATGGCGACCTTGACCCCGATGGCCGCCAGTTGGCTCTGGATGATCGTGGCGGTCTTGACCCGCTGGTCGTTGCCCTGGTTGGTCAGGATGGTGAAGCTAAACGGCCGGCCCGAAGCGTCCTCCAGCACGCCGTCGCCGTTTCTGTCCTCCCAGCCGGCCTCGGCCAGAAGCTTTTTCGCCAGGGCCGGATCGTAGGCATAGTCCTTAATTTCGGTGTCGTACATCCAGGTGCCGGGCTTGTAGGGCCCGACCGTCGGCACGCCCAGGCCCAGCAGCGCGCCCTTGATCACGTCCTCTTTGTTGATGGCGTGGGCAAAGGCGCGGCGCACGCGCACGTCGTTGAAAAACGGGCTTTTGAGGTTGTAGCCGAGGTAGGTGTAGGCAAAGGCGAGGTACTTGAACTTGCGCCAGTCGGCGTCCCACTTCCCGCCCTTGGTCTGGTAGAGGTACTGCTGGGGGGTCAGCCCCATCATGTCCACGCCCCCGGCCTTGAGCTCCAAAAACATGGTCGCGGTGTCCGGAATGATGCGGTAGATCACCTGGTCGATGTGCGCCCGGCCCTCGAAATAGTCCGGGTTGACGTCGAGCACCAGCCGGCGTCCCGGCTCCCAGGCGGCCAGCGTGTAGGGCCCCGCGCCCACGGGCTCCCGGGCGTATTTGGTGGTCATGAGGTCCTGCCCTTCGAGAATGTGCTTGGGCAGGATGGAGCTGGCCCAGGTCACGAGCGACCGGGCGAAGGGCTCGGCGTAGCGCACCTCGAAGGAATACTTGCCGGTAACGGTGAAGCTCGTAACCGCCTTGAAATCCTCGGCATAGGCCGTGGGCGTTTTCGGGTCGATCATGAGCTTGTAGGTGAATTCCACGTCGTCGGCCGTCAGCTCCACGCCGTCGGTCCAGCGGATGCCGGGCCTGATCCAGAATTTCAGCAGCTTGCCGTCCTCTTCCACCTCATAGCGCTCGGCGGCGTAGCATTCGAGCTTGATGTCCTTGTCGTAGCGCAGAAGCGACACATAGAGCAGGTCGGCCACCTCGTGGGAGGCGGAATCGGAAGCCAGGGGGGGGATGAGGTTCGACGGCTCGCCGATGACGGCCATGACGATGCGGCCGCCATCCACCGGTTTTCCGGTAACGGAAGCCGATTGGGACGGCGTTGCCGCCGTTTTTGCTGCGGTTTTCCCTTCTTTTGGCTGGTCGGCAGGACCGTTGCAGCCGGAAAGGACCAGCATCAGGAGGAAAAAAACGGAAAAAATGGCGCGCGCCACCCGCATAGTTCTCCTTTTCGCTTGCATCATTCGCCCAAATCGACATATTGGAGCGGATGCGCAAGGCCTTGTGTCGTTATGCCATATACGGGGACAGTCCAAAATAAAAGCCCTTTTTCCCCGACGGCTGCCACGGCCACCGAGGGTGGGTCGGGCCAAGATATTTTCGTTCCTTATTGGTCTGAAATTCGTTATAGGGCGCGCCTGATCCCGTCCCGCCCGTAACCGTATCGTCACACGAGCGCGCCCGACGGGACAAGCCATGCCCCTGTAAGGAGTTTGAGGCCCATGGCCCCTGGAAGCGAAGAAACAAAAATAAAATCACTGCTCTCGGAGTTCGTCCGGGAAACGATACCGGAATATATCCTGGACGGTTCCCACGCCATTGTCGCGGCTGACGGCATCCAGAAGCTCTCGATCAACAAACACGACCAGTATTGGGACGTGGAAGGACAGGTGCAGGGAGACGATTTCCAGGTCTATGCCTCGGAAGTCTCGGTCAATCTCAAGGAAGGCACCATCAATTTCTTCTGCAACTGCCCGGATTCCTTTTCCGGCGTCTGCCGCCACGTCGGGGCCACGGCGCTGCAGTGCATCCGCAACCTGGACGCCGCCGAGGGCAACGCCGCGGAAAGCCCGGCCGCCCAGCGCAGTGAATGGCGCCAGACCTTCCGCACCTATTTCTCCTCCGAACCCGAGCCCGAACCCGGCCGCCACTACCTCATCTTCCGGTTCCATCCCGAGCCGGGACGGCTGCAGGTGGCCTTTTTCCGCGCCCGCCAGAACAAGTCCGGCATCTCCCAGGTGCACACCGAGATCACCCTGGAGCAGATCATCAAGAACCCGGACTGGTCCGAGCTCTCGCCCACCCTGCCCGTGGTCGCGGAGATGCTCCAGCACCACCTGGACTACGCCGGGCACCGGGTGGAGCTGCCGCCGGGCCTTCTGGCCTGGTTTTTCTGGGCCATCGGCAAGGAATACTACCTCTACTGGCGCGACACCGAGCAGCCCGTGCGCATCGAGTCCAAGACCAAGCGCCTGCAGCTTGCGCCCAAGCTCGCCGACGACGGCCTGTCCTTCGACATCCTGCTCGGCAGCCCCAGCAAGTCGCCCTTTTCCATCCTCGGCCAGGAAGTGTATTTCTACGGCCAGATGCCCATCTGGGTCTGTTGGAAAAACGCCTTCTACCCGGTGCAGACGGGGCTGCCGCCCCAGCTCGTTTCGGACATGGTGCAGCAGACGCCGTTTATCCCCACGGCCGACGTGTCGGAATTCCTGGACCGCGTCTGGACGCACCTGCCCATGACCGACCTCTACGGCCAGGAAGAGTTCCTGGTCAAAATGCAGCCGTTTTTCGTGCCGGCCAACTACGATCCCAAGATCTTCCTGGACGAGGAAGGCAGCCTTCTGACCCTGCAGGTCCAGAACATCTACCAGACCGAGCACGGCGAGATCACGGTGCCGGGCCCAAACCCCGACCTCATGACCGCCTCCTACCTCTACGAGGGCCGATCCTATCTCATCGCCCGGGACTGCGACCACGAGCAGACGCTCATCAACATGCTGACGGACATGCGCTTCCAGGCCAGAAACAACGCCAACTGGTTCCTGGAGACCGAGGAGGCCATCGTCTTCCTCCTCGACGCCTATCCCAAGCTGGTGGAGAAGTACCGGGTCTACGGCGAGAAGAACCTGACCCGCTACAAGGTGCGCCTGTCCACGCCCGTCATCGTGGCCGAGGTGGAGTCCAAGGAAGAGGAGAAGTGGTTCAACCTGGATCTGCAGGTGGCCTACGACGACCAGCGCGTGCCCATCGAGAAGATCTGGAAGGCCTGGACCCAGGGCAAGCGTTACGTCCAGCTGAAAGACGGCTCCTACACCAGCCTGCCCGAATCCTGGCTGGAAAAGCTCGCGCACAAGCTGCGCGCGCTCGGCTACGACACGGACAAGCCGCCCCAGACGAAGTTCAAGCAGTTCGAGGCGCCGGTCCTGGACAAGATCCTGGAGGATCTGCCCGAGGCGCGCACGGACAGCTTCTGGAACAACCTGCGCCAGAAGATCCACAGCTTCCGCGAGATCGTGCAGGTGCGCCCGCCCCAGGGGCTGCACGCCGACCTGCGCCCCTACCAGGTCCAGGGGTTGTCCTACCTCAACTTCCTGCGCGACTACGGTTTCGGCGGCATCCTGGCCGACGAGATGGGCCTGGGCAAGACGGTGCAGACGCTGTCGTTCATTCAGCACAACGTGGAGCGCGGGATCAAGGGTCCCAACCTCATCGTGGTGCCGACCTCGGTTTTGCCCAACTGGGAACGCGAGGCGATAAAGTTCGTGCCGGGCCTCAAGCAGCTGATCATCTACGGCGCGCGGCGCGAAAACATGTTCAAGAAGATCGGCGAGTCCGATCTGGTCATCACCACCTATGCGCTGCTGCGCCGGGACCTCGACGAGCTGCTCAAGCACGAGTTCGCCACCATCATCCTGGACGAGGCGCAAAACATCAAGAACCCCAACACGATCACGGCTCGTTCCGTGCGGCGGCTTTCCGGCAAGACCCGGCTTTGCCTGTCCGGCACGCCCATCGAGAACAACCTGTTCGAGCTGTGGTCGCTGTTCGAATTCCTCATGCCCGGGTTCCTCGGCGGCCAGAATGCCTTCCAGCGCGGCATCGTCAAGCCGATCAAGGACGGCGACGAGGAGACCCTCGACTATCTGCGCGGCCGGGTGCGGCCGTTCATCCTGCGGCGCACCAAGGCCGAGGTGGCCAAGGATCTGCCGCCCAAGGTGGAAAACGTCTACTACTGCAACCTGCTCGACGAGCAGCTGGAGCTTTACGCCGCCCTGGCGAAAAAGCTCAAGGAGCAGGTGCTGGCCACGGTGGACGAGAAGGGCATGGCCAAGTCGCAGATGTCGATTCTCGACGCCCTGCTGAAGCTGCGGCAGATCTGCTGCCATCCGCGGCTTTTGAAGCTCGACCTGCCCGGGGTCAACACCAATCTGCCTTCGGGCAAGTTCGACGCGTTCAAGGATCTGATCACGGACTGCATCGAGGAAGGGCACAAGGTGCTGGTGTTCTCGCAGTTCGTGCAGATGCTGCACATCATCCGCTCCTGGATGACCATCGGCCAGATTCCGTTCGCCTATCTCGACGGGTCGAGCAAGGACCGTTTCGAGCAGGTGGACCGCTTCAACGACGATCCCGGCATCAAGGTGTTCCTCATCTCGCTCAAGGCCGGCGGCACGGGGCTCAACCTGACGAGCGCGGACTACGTCATCCACTACGATCCGTGGTGGAACCCGGCCGTGGAGAACCAGGCCACGGACCGCACGCACCGCATCGGCCAGCTGCGCCAGGTGTTTTCCTACAAGATGATCTGCCAGAACACGGTGGAGGAAAAAATCCTGAAGCTCCAGGAGCAGAAAAAGGACGTGGCCGAGGCCATCATCCCGGGCCAGGACGCGTTCAAGTCGCTGACGCGCACGGATCTGGAGTCGCTGTTCGAAGTATAGGCCGCAGCGGCCTCGCCAAAAGAAGAAAAGGGGGCGTGCAGCCCCCTTTTGCGTTGTGCAGGCGCGGATACGCGCGCGCCTTCCGCAAGCGCCCTTAGCTGCGCACGAAGGCCCAGGCCTCGGCCAGCGCGTTCACGTCGAAATAGCGCTCGTCCAGCCCCTTGTCCGGATCGCCGAACACGGCGCGGTCCAGCCGGACGAGAGATTCCATCATCCCGCTGTCCGCCACCACGGCGATATGGCGGATCTTGTCCAGTTTGGCGAAGCCGTACCGCGCGTCCGCCACGAACGCGCCCAGCTCGCTTTTGCCGAGCTCCAGCTTGTCGATGCGGCACAGCACATTGACGCGCGCGTGCCCTGCCGCGAGCACCGCCTCGAACGCCTGCGCAAACTGCGCGACATCCTCCCTGGTGTAGCCGCCGCTTATTTCCACCGCCAAAACGTCCCCTGCCGTGCCGTCGAGAATCCGAAACATGCGTGCGCCCTCCTGCAACAGGTTTGCCCTGCGCGCCCAAGCCTCCTTCTCCATCAGTTCCAGCCTTAGCCCAGGCAAGGGACCGGAGCAAGCCCGACGCCGCATCCGGCGAGCGCCTCCCCGGCCCCTGCCGCGCCTAGTAGCCGACCGTGAACCGCCGGCCCGTATGCTGCGGCCGCTCCAGCTCGTCGAGCATGGCCACGGCATAATCCGGCAGGCTGATGCGGCTCTCGCCGTCCGGGCCGACGAGCATGTCGTCCAGGCCCAGGCGGAACTTCCCGGTGCGCTCGCCCGGCTCGAGCCGGTGCGAGGGCGAAAGAAACGTCCATGCGATGCCCGGTTCGGCCTTGAGCATCTCCTTGACCTCGGCCGTGGACTTGGCCCCGCCTTCCCATTCCTTAGGAAATTCCGGCCGGTCCATGTTGCGCACGCCCGGCGCGACGAAAAGCGTTCCGGCTCCACCCACGGCCAGGATGCGCGTAAGGCCGGCCCGCTTCATGGCGTCGAGAATGGCCCTCGTGCCCTGGCGCTGGGCCGCGATGCGCGCCGCGAGGGACAGATCGCGCGGCGGGGCGTAGGCATGGATGACGGCCTCCTGACCGGCCAGGGCCGCAGCCAGGGCCGCGACGTCGACGATGTCCGCGGCTTTGGCCGTGAGGTTCGGATGGGACGGCAGCTTTTCGACGTGCCGCACGATGGCCGTGACGGCATGTCCGCGAGCCAGGGCCTCGGTCAAAATGGCGGAGCCGACGTAGCCCGTGGCCCCGATGATGGCGATGCGCATGATGCGCCTCCTTTGCACTGTGCTTTCCAGAAAGCATACCATTTGTTAGCACGTTGTGAAGCTGACAGTTCCCGACCCGGGCAGCGCCGCCGTCAGCCCGCCCATTCTCGGGCCGCAGCGGCTTCCCGTGCGGCCCTGTGAGCCGTCCCTGCCCGCAACGCCCGATCCCCGGAGGAAACGCATGCAGCGCCCCCGTGTCGCCCTGGCTTCGCGCCCGGTCCCCGAGAGCCCCACGCGCTATACCAGTCAAAGCCTTTCCCTGGTCACGGACCTCGTGGCCGAGGCCGTTTCCGCCTGCTGCGACCTGCCGGCGCTCGTGCGGGGCCGGCGCGTCCTGGTCAAGCCCAATCTGGTGCGGCCCGATCCGCGCAACCCCTGCGCCATCGTCACCGACGAGCGGGTCATCCTGGCCATGGTGCGGCTGCTGCGCGACGCCGGCGCGACGCGCGTGGCCGTGGGCGACAATCCCGGCTACGGCCTTGCCCTGGAAACGGCGCTGGCGTGCCTGACGGATTTCACCCGCGCCGTGGAAGCGGCCGGCGGGGAAATCGTCTATTTCGACAGGACGCGGCCCGTGCCGGTCCCCAATCCCGGCGCGTTCCTCTTCGATCCCGTGAGCCTCCCCCGCGAGGCGGTGGAAGCCGACGTCCTGGTCAACCTGCCGAAAATGAAGACCCATGTGCACACCCTGGTCACCCTAGGCATCAAGAACCTCTACGGCCTGGTGCTCGACGACCAGCGCATGTTCTGCCACCGCAACGACATCAACGCCAAGGTGGTGGACATCCTGCGCGTGGTGCGCCCGGCCCTGACCGTGCTCGACGGGCTGTGGGCCGTGCAGGGGCAGGCGCCGCTCTCCGGCGCGGCCGTGCCGGACATGAACGTCATCGCCGCCGGCACGGACGTGTG
>JAEWCY010000108.1 GCA_023390395.1 Pseudomonadota bacterium
GACGTATGCTGACCGGGGAGGACCAGGCCTGTCTCGTGGAGGATCCAGGGAGAGCGGGGGAGTAGTCGCAGCTGGCCACGTGGGTGAGCGAGGTTGACCACGGCAGAGCAGGAGCCCAGATCGTTGACTGCTGGTGACGATGCCGCCGGGTAGAAAGTGGGGCGCTCCTGCCAATCTGCTTAAATCGCTCCGTTATCCTGAGACAATTTCTCGATCTGAGTGTCGAAAGTCCCTGACCTAGATGGTGGTGCATTCTCTGGAATCTTCGTAATTATGGTGTTCCAAAAACGAAAAAAAAGTCGTATTTCTAATATGCTAATTTTATTTGTTTTTTTAAATAAAAAAGGGTGGCCGTTTCCGACCACCCGGATGGTAAACGCTAACTTGTTGAATTTACGTGTGGAAGAACGGATTCTTCCGGTGCAGTTCCGTCACCACATCCTCCAGGGTGCGGTAGTAAAGCATTCCTGCGAATTCACGGTAGATATACCCTTGTAATCCATCCAGATCGGTGACGGTCAAACCGTAGTTACCAAGGAAGTGTTTGAATTTATCAAGATGCTTGTATTCCCATACAACGTGCGTTCCCTGCTTGGTCTTGCCCTGTTTGTCAGGGTAGTAAAGGACATCCGTTTTGTTTTCTCCAGGATTTTCAGGATTCCAGAATCGGACAACACCGGTATTGGCGTCATCTAACCAGGATTTAGAATCGCACGATGTCGCAGGGCAGCCAACGAGCAGATTGAACTCCGTGATGCCGAAGAGATGGACATCGACACCATAGCGCCTTAACTGGAAAACTTTAGGGAAAAGCAATTCTGGGTCAGTCTTGCGTTCTTGTTTGCCAATGGCAACAGAACTATAGCCTTTCCTGATAAAAGTATTGACTTCGAAGCTCCTTAAGTTGTGAATGATGGGGGTGATATTTTCAATGCCAAGCTTTTCGAGTGCTGCCAGATGAATTTGATTGATTTCAAATCCATCCGGTTCGAAGCTTTCGTCAAAACTGAACACCAATTCATAATTCTCTCGATTGTACTTGGCATGAGTTGAATGTTTTGCAAGCAATTGTTGCGTAGTTATATCAAGTTTCGAGTTGTGCTTGCTGAACATCCCGCAGTCAAGCGCCATTTTGTTGATGATGCCACCGTATTTATTTAAATATGCCTCGTAGTCAGAAGGCATCTTGGCGATGGTGAGCAAGATATTCAGCTTCATGCCCGGACAACGTTGAAGCACCTCGTCCAACGCTAGTTCAAGAGGTGACGACAGATAAACGTCCATATGGACTCCAATGGCGACCCCCCTGGCGATGGACCAGGGGAGCCGCAGTTGAAGGTTGTTGGTTAAGACGGGAAGACGGTTTCGCCAAAGTTTTTCAGGGTGGTCATAAGCGTGTGGTACAACTCCTGATCCACCTTGAGATTTTTGGGATCGAGATTATCGAGCGCCAACTGGATCGTTTCGCGAGTTTTTTCGAGCATGGAATTGATGTTAGGGATGGTCGGCAACTTACCATTTCTCTTGCGGCTTTTCCCTTTGGGATCGGTCAGTTCAAAAACGCGTTTTCCGTCGTTTTTGAGAGCGGCCCGGAGGAAGTCCGTCGGCGTGAGTTCGCTTTCACCGTTTTCGTGCCGCATTTTCCAGGCAAGCAATTCGTCGATGTCATCCTTGATGATTTCCCCACCGTACTCGTAAAATTCCCGAAGGACATGCTGGTCGATAAATAATCCCCGCTTTTTCAGATTGCTATCAGCAATCGCGGCTTTAGCCAGAACATCATATTCCTCCGGGATAATACCCAAATGTCCCTGGACCTGGCTGAGCACCATCCCGATGGGATCGTCGGCGCTACTGAATGGAGGCTTTGATGCGATGGCGGCCAGATGAATTAACCGTGTTTTACCTAAGTGGCAGTAAAGCGCAGCCTTTCTGACCTTTGCGAGACGCATAGCCTGTTGAAGATCACGCGACTCGGTTCCGGGAAACAGCTTCCGGGACGTTTCCGCCCACTCACCGTGGGGAATGGTCGGTTTGAAATGGTTGCCCAATTCACCGATCATAAGAAAGCAGAGACACCGGAAGGCATCGGCTTTCATCATAACAGGGCTGATTATGCCAACAGTCGCAGAAACAATCTGCGATTTTTCATCGACGGACTTACCGATCATCGAGTTCTTGAAGTCGTCGATCCGAGTGTTGAACTGAGAGAGCGCCTGATTCTTGACTTCAGCAGGGCCATCTTCCGTCAACACCCGAAACAGCGATAACCATTCCTGTCCGTACGCTTGCGGTGTTTTGGGCGCCGTCTGCCTGGCAATCTCCTTCGTCAACTCGGAGCCCGTCTCCTTCTTTCCTTCCGTGACATGGTTGGTATTGAGGACAGTCTGCGTTTCGTTCACTTCCGTGGCACCATACGACATATCCTGGCTCGTATCGGAGGTGTTCTCCGCCGCGCCGGCACCCGCATCATTAATAGTGGTCGGTTCGGTGGGAATGTTTTCCGGCACCACATCCTGGGTTTCCGGCGTGCTCGACTTGGTCTCTTCCGGTTGGTCTTCCACTTCATACGCGGTCAACGGAGCCGCATCCGTGGACACGGTGGCGTCATCCGCCGGCGCGGTGTTCAGGGTAGCCACCGGGGCAGTAACCATTTCTTCATCGATGTCGTTGGTGGGTTTGTCGGAGGCATTGTCCTTCTCCGACATTTCGACCGGACGGACCGTGCCAGGGTCGAACTGCGGATCGGGTTCCTCAACCGGCCAACCGGGATTCATCTGGACCGCGCTGGGGCGGTGGATGATTCTCGCCTGATTCTTTTGTCGGGGCTTGCCCGACGCCGGGGTGTCACTCATCTGGTGACCCTCCTTTGGGGATTTGTGAATGCACCCTAAAGTATCGAGTATATTCTGGAAATCGAGTTGTAAGCCTTGAGCTTTAAGGCATAGTCTCCCCCCTTGAGGGGGTAGCCTTAATGCAACCCTAGTCCTCATGAGGTATAGGAAAAGATTGCATTTTTCTGCAAAATTAGTAGATTTGTTCAAGGAGTTAGTATGAGCAAGAAGAATAAAGTTTCGGATGTGCATAAAAAGTTGGCAGCACATTTTGATGGACGAATGTCTCTGTTCTTTGAGCTATTTGGTTTTTTGTTTGACAAAATGGAAACTGGAAGTGTTGAAGATGAAAGTGGTGTTATTGATAAGTGCTTAAGTGCTTGCAGTAAGTTTATGTTGAATAGTATTACTTCTGAAAAATATAGGGAGTGTTGGGATGCGTTGACAAGCCTTGGATCAATGAAACCTGATGAGACTAATGAATTTTTACATAAAATGACAGTAGATGGTTCAAATGAACATAATTTGTATAAATCACTGACAGATGTAATTTTAATTGAGGATGTTAATTCTGATTGGAACCTGTCTAAAGTGTCGAGTCTGTCTGATGTAATTTGTATGAGTTATATTTGCATCAAGGCCGCATCTAGTAAGCGTCTTGATTTAAATCGGCACATTTCTGAGGTTATGGTAATTGATCGTATCCATCCGTGGGGTTCAGGCGAAAAGTCAATTCTTGATTTTTGTGATATTAATTTTTATTTATTTGGAAAATATCAAAAGGATGTGTCATTCGAGGCTACAAATGATATAATAAAGCGTTTTTCAGCTGCGGTGAGTATCGCTAAATTGAAAAGCGACGAGGTGAGGGGTGACGGTGATTTAGGCGTTGATAAACTCAAAGATTTTGTTAGTTTATTCTCGCGTTATTTATATTTTCTAGATGCTGTCGCAATTGCCAAGAAAAATGCTTCACTAAAAATGGTGTCGCTGCTGTACGCAGTGTTGTTCATTATTTTTCGGCAAGATGATATTATTTGTGATGTCGAGTTCTTAAGGTTGATTAAGGGGATGTTTGGGTCTATTTATAAAGCTGAAAGTGATGAATCGTTAATGCTCGAAGATCAATACAATAAAGCGTTGGCTTTGGCTGATGAACAATGGGCAGCAGGAGATTTGCGATCGCATTGGGCGATGGCAAAAGATTTGATCGATGAAATTTGCGAGCCAATAAAAAAAGAAATATATGAAAAATTTGATAAAGATAACAGGATCGAGGAAAAAAAGAAAAAATTAAATTTGAAGTGGAGCTATGAGTTGCAAAAAGAAGTTGAGGAATTGGAGGAAGAACTTAAAAATAAACAAAATAGGCGCACAATGTCTTATAAAGAGTTGAAAGAAAGGATCGTACCAATTGCAAAGAAGCGTAAAAGATATCAGCCCAAAGGGGGCAAGAGATTCGTGAAAAAAGAACCTGACTAATCGCGATCTGACTATCTGAAATTGCAATATTTCTGCTGCCCTCTAGTCGGTGGAAGGCTGTTCATAGGCCATATGTTCCTAAAAACGTGGAAAACTACGCTTTTGGACAGGCAGAGAAGGCGCGGGAGGCGGATTGGCTATGAATTCAATTTCCCACTTCATCCCCGGTTTTCGACAGTGGGTGCTCAAAATGCCGGGGTAAGACTTTTCAGTCTCCCACAATCTAGCGGGAAATAGCGATTCTCTGACAACTTTTCACCACTTCGTTTCAAAGCGTATCGCGGCTATTTCATCTGAAAATCGTATAGAATTGCTGCGTGACATGTCGAACCTGTCTGGTGCAACATGCCGTTATTCTTCGTCAAATCGGATTGAACTGAGAATTTCCTTCAACCCCGGAGTCGTTTTCGGCAATTTCGATGTATCGATGGGACCACGGGGAAGATCAGCCCCGATGATGTGCGCGAATGCATCACCAAAACCAGCAATATTTGCAATTGTTGACTTTCTGTAAATCGTAAAGCTGTCTGGGATGAATTCGCCATTGATATCATACGCCACATTTTCAATGACAATTTCCGCTCCAGAGATTGCTATGGCTTCGCGGATATTTTCGAGTTGCGAGTTCGGATAAATCGCAAGGAAAAGTTCGCTACGGGCAGGCATGTTTTTCATAGATTTCACTTCAGCGTTATTTTGCCGTTAAAACTGATCCTTCTTCGCTCCACCTTTCTCTTTCAAATACGTCTCGTACTCTCTCTCCGTTATCTTATACGTATAGGTAATCTCAGAAGCAGAAGAATCAACGTCAATAAAGAAAACCAATTTTACACGTTTCCAATCCCAAGTCCCTATATATTGTTCCAAAGAATCTTCTACAGAAGTACATTCTCCATACTTCTGCTTGAACATATTAAAAACTTGTCCAGGATTGCAGGAAGAAAATGTCATATTTACTTTGAAAATCCTTCCGTTGAAGCCTTCGTAAGTCAAGGTGTCGAGTTTGCAGTCACCGATAGCCATCTCGTCACCGGATTTTTTGAAAACGTCGATTTTTTCATCCCTTGAATATTGCTTGGTCATCCCAGGAATCGCAGAGTAGTAGGTGTCCCATTCAATACCCCGAAAATTCAGCGGTTCTGTACTTCTCTGGGCAAAGCAGGGTAACGGCAGCACCAGTAGGATAATCAAACAAACAACAGCTCTGTTCATTTTAATTCAGCCTCCGAACCAGAATCTTCTTTCCGACACCGCTGACGAGTAAGTAGTAGTGCCGTCGGTCCTTGATGATCGTACACAGCGGGCTATTTAAATCCTTGTCGTAGCTGAAAACGCTTCCTAGAGTTTCAAAGACTTCTCCGGTCGCCATTTTGACAATCGTTCCTGTCTGTATCCCATCCTTTTCCTTGAACGTATTCAGACACTGGCTGTACTTGATGTTGTCGTCAGCCAGTCCCGGAGCAGGGGAGAGGAGTGCGAGCGCGACAACGACGGCACCGATCAACCTGGTTTTCATGGCGAACCTCGTGCTTTTCTTGGTTAAGGTTGTTTTCGGTTGGAGCAATTAATAACTTTAGTTGCTATAATTTGCAAATTAATCAGCCGATCATTTGTTATGTAACCAGAATCATTGCCATATCCTCTACACGAGCGGAGGAATGGCATGGACAGCGTACAAGACCTTTTCGGGAAGAAAATCAAATCGATACGTCGAGCGAGAGACATTACCCAGGAAAAGCTGGCGGACCTGTCCGGTCTATCCCTCCAGTACATTGGAGAGATCGAACGTGGCCGGCGCAATCCATCCCTGACCAGCATCGAGCAGCTGTCCAAAGCCCTGGACATTCCCATGGCGGAACTGTTCAGTCTGGAGGAGTTTCGGTTGGCACCGGAGGAGCTACGAGCGATCCTGATCCGGCAGATTGAGACTGCTGATGAAGATCGGTTGCGTACCTTTTTCAGCATGGCCCAGAACCTGTTCCGGTAGCGGGATCAGTCATCCTCGGGCAGCATAATGGTCAGGACTGGCTCAGCGGTGTCGCCGGGACCGATGTGGGCAATGACTTGGACGGTTTCTGTCCTGCCTGGTGCCATCAGAAACGCGACTTTGAAGTACGCTCGGTCGGTCCCTTTGCTTGCCCGGGCCGCGATCATCGCCAGTGTCAGCAGATCATGGAGCCGGCCAGTCACGCTTTGTCCCTGAGATTTTAATTCTTCAGGAACAAAAGCGACATAGCCGTGGAAAAGATGATCGGTAATGGCGACAGGGATTTTGAAACCGTGGGCTTTGGCCTCGTCAGTGACGTCGATGAGAACACCGTCAGCGATGGCCTGTGCCCTGGTGTAGCTGTAGATGAGGTTTCCAAAAGCTTTGCCGTTACTCATCTGAGCTACCCCCGTCTTGCATGTCTAAAATAGCATCGAGACGTTGACGGAAATTTTTACACAGTGTGATGCCTACTTCCGAGTATGAGCGCGTTAACTCCCCATAAAGCTCGACGGAAGTGGAATCCATAATCTGGAAGAGCTGCTCTATAGGACGAAATACGGTAATTATCTCGTCCTTCAACGTGAGTTTATCGGGCTTGTTCTGGTCCATGAGGTATCCTTTTGCTGTTTAGAAACAAGGATACCCTGGAGCGGGGGAGACGGTCACGAGGACTTGTGGGGCTTTGGAAACAGTCCTATTGAAAAAGGACGTTGGGAGTATACTGCGATTTCCTGGGATTTTGTCCCAAGGGGAGCCCAATGGGGGAGCTCTGGGGAAAAGTCCCAGGAGGAGCCCGGTAGAGAGCGGGAGAGGGGTGTCCGGGAGATTGTCCCAGGAGTTGTTCTGGGGGAAAGGCGGGGCGTGGGAGTTTTGCTGAAAATCGGCTTGGAGTGACGCAGGAGTTGAGATGATATACCAGCTACATATTCGACTTTTAGAAACGAATCCTCCGATCTGGAGAAGGATACAAGTTTCGGGTAGGATTAAACTCTATCGCTTGGCTATGCTTATTCTTCGTGCTATGGGTTGGGAAAATTCGCATCTGAGTGAGTTTGAAATCGATGGGAAAAGGTATGGGTATAGCGAGTTTGATGAATACGGTGAAGGAATTCTTGAGTTTAAAGATTTTGTAGTTTCGAAAGTGCTGACTGATAAGATTAAAAGATTTGTTTTCATGTATGATTTTGGAGATGATTGGCAACACGAAGTTGTAGTTGAAGATATTCTCACCGAAGCTGCTGGTGTAAAGTACCCTCTCTGCATCGATGGAGAAAGGGCCTGTCCGCCAGAAGATGTCGGTGGTGTTTATGGATACGAAGAATATCTAGAGGTATTATCCGATCCAGATGATGAGCAATACAAAAGTATGTTGGAGTGGCGTGGGCCATTCGATCCAGAGAAATTTGATAAATTGGAAGCAACAAAAATGATGCAGAAAAAATAAGGGATAGCTTCCAGGGGAGCACAATGGGGGAGCTTTAGAAAAATGTCCCAGGAGGTGACCGGTAGATGGCAGGGAAGGGGTTATATGGGGGGAAAAGCCCAAGCCCAAATATCCCTAGGGGAGGGCTTCGACTGTTTTCTTAGAGAAACTACTTAAATTTTAGCTAGTTCTAAAATGCAGGTTCCTTCATTTTTTAATTTTCAGCAGATTTGGCAGTGAAATCGGTCTTATCAGAGCAGAATTAGCGGCACAAGGCCAGTTTAGCCATCTCTTTGAATCTCAGCGAAATAGTTACTTTTTGCTTGAATCATCGCGAAAATGGGATGCTGGATCGCAGGATCCTGCGAATTTACCGTCCCTGTTCCAGGAAAAACGACCAAAACAGCCCCATCCCTGGTTCTGGGAGAGGGTAGGGCAGGGTGATGCAGCTACCCGGCTGTAATACATAGCTATTTAAAATACGCGTTTCCCAGCGTTTTTGATGGTCCTGAAAGCTGCAAGATGGTACTGAAGTTGATGGTTTCTTTGTTTTTCCAACTCAGTCGAATAAAAGGAAAAATCGATGCAGCAATTTACTGAAGCTGAAAAGGGTGAGGTAGTCAGCGCCGTTAAAGAACAGTTTGATCAGCTTGTTTCGGCTGTGAAGAAAATCGACACGAAAGCATGGGCATCGTTTTATAGCGATGATTCTCTCGTTGCCGCCGTAGCTGGTGTTGATTTTTACGGAGATAAAAAGACCTGGGTTGAAACTGTTGGTGGATATTTTTCACAAAGAAAATCGCAAACTGTCGAACCAGTGGCCGTTAAAATTACCCCGTTAGGCCACGATCTAGCTCTCCTTGTCAGTGAAGAAGACACTTCGATGACTCAGGAGGATGGGGCAGTAGTGAAATCGAAGCATGTTTTTACGATGGTCTGGAAAAATGAAAAATCTGGCTGGAAAGTCTTGCATTCTCATGAATCATGGGTAGATTCCTAATCTGTCTGATCAGATCAATCCGACATCAAACCTCAAGGAGACCTACCTATGCCTAGCGCATCAAAATTCGACGCGATGAAACTTCGCACCATGATCAAAGAAGGGAAGACCGCTCAGCAAATTATGGATGCCTTCGGTATTCCCAAGACTACCCTGAAAAATCATCTCACAAAACTGATAATGATGGATGAGGAATTCCATAAAATCGAGGGAATGGATGCGCGTGTAGCATCTGGCAGTGTGAAGTTCTCGAAGAACGGTCTCCGTCTGTCCCCGACCCTCATGGCCAACTACGGCTTCCAGCAGGGCGATGAGTTCAAGGTCTCCTACTTGGAAGAGGGGAAAATCGTGTTGGAGAAGAAGTAGCTAGAATTTCGGATAGTTCTGTGAGAAGGCCCACGTCGTCCGGTGAAAAGGGTGGCGTGGGTCTTTATTTGTTGGGAGAACTGTTGTAAAATTCTAAGATTGTGAAGTAGGTGAGTGCTTTTAGTGTATTTTGGATTGGTTGAAGTGTGATTTCAATGGTCAGATTTTTTGGAATTTATTATGCACAAAAGGTCAAAGCGTCGCACGATAACACATGTCATGGAAGGTGTTTCTTCAAGAATCTTAATAAGCAGACTGCCAAATGAATGGGTTTTTCATGATTATAAACCAGACTATGGAATTGATTATTCAATTGAGATTTTTGACAAAACTTCTGAGGATCAGAAATGGGCAGATACATTGGGCGAGCATGTATTTGTGCAGTTAAAATCTATTCAATCTTATAGTGTCGAGCAGGTGGTTGTGGAAGACTTGTATAATGTAGAAAAGTTTAAATTGACAGCGGTCCCAAACGGGAAAAAACGCGTCGTTGAAGTCGTTAAGTTTGTTATAGATACTCCTCTGTTGTACACTGTCCAAAGAATGGGCTCATCTCCGGTTGTGTTATTGTGTTTAGTTTGTATTGAGACTGAAGATGTTTTTTATCTTTGCTTGAATGATTATATCGATAAAATACTTATGCCAAGAGATGGTGAATATACTGCAAAGAAAAGCAAAACAATCTATATCCCAATCAGAAATAAGATCATAAAGGGCAGTGGCCACGCTATTTCAGTGTTGAAGTTTTATGCAAAACGTTCGAAGTTGTACTCGGCATTTTTAAAATTTCACTATTTTAATATAGAGCTGAAAAATGTCAATTATGATGATGAATTTTTGGTGATGAATTTTGTAAAAAAGTCTTTACAGTTTGACATATGGAGTGCTTCTTCGTCGTGGGGTGTGCTTAATATGTATTTGGATAATCTTAAGCAACTGTATGACATTATGAATAGGCGTGAAAAAAAAGTCCGTGATATTCGTATCGAAGTTTTCCGTACTTTTAATGGTTTAGATGCATTGAGCTCAACGTATGAGGAATACTGCCGAGAATGGTGGCTGCCTTCAGCGTTCGCGTTGGATTTATCATATTAGCTTTTTTGAATTTTAAAAATGAAGAATCGAAATTCGACGCCATGAAACTTTGCACCATGATCACCGAAGGGAAAACCGCTCAGCAAATCATGGATGCCTTCGATATCAAGAAAGCGAACCTGAAAGCCCATCTCCTGAAACTGATGCAGATGGATGAGAAGTTTTATAAAATCGAGGGAATGGATGCTCGTGTGGCAGCTGGAAGCGTGAAGTTCTCGAAGAACGGTCTCCGTCTTTCCCCGACGCTCCTGGCCAACTACGGGTTCAGCCAGGGCGACGAGTTTAAGGTGTCCTGTCTGGAAGAGGGGAAGATTGTCCTTGAGAAAAAATAGCTAGCTAGTTGGATTTTTTTGGAATAGTTGCGCATCATGGCCCACGTCGTCCTGTGAAAATAGGTTGGCGTGGGTCTTTATTTGTTGGCTGGAAAGGGATATCAAGGGGTGTAGTTTGCCCCCAGCTTTGATTTGGGGGATTTGTAGCAAGTGCAATGAATGATGTTTCCTCTCTATAGTGAAAGGATTTTTTGAATGGCAAAAGATAGTAAAAGGACAAAACGATTTTTATTTTTACGTGCAACATTCGAAGAATCAACTGATTTGGATAACTTGACTACTCTTGAAGAATATATAGTTCAAGTATACTCAAATTTAAAAACTGCAAAAGAAAGAGTAGTGAGTTATGCTGGCCAGACATGGGTCGGAACATTTTTTAAAAAGAAAAATGATTGCCTCTTCTTCCAGTTTTCTGTCGCAACATTTGGGGAAAATGCGACCACACTTCCAACTGACGACCTTGATAGAGAAAGTGTAGAACTGGATACAACAGCCCCTCCGAGTGGGAGAGAGTTTTCAGAAGGAGATGTGATCTGCTGTGTTGCACGCAATGACATCTTTACGTGTCAGTCTCTCGTAAGAGATAGTAAGATTGAATTGTATTTGCGTGCACTGTTTGATAAAGCCGGATTGTCTAGTCGTGCCCAAACATTGCATGTAGATAAGCCTGCTAATTTTGACAAGATTCGTATGATAAAAGAGATTGGGGTAAAAAGTATCAGGATAAAAGCTTCGCTCTCGGATGCACAATTCATGCGGCTCGATGATATCCATGGGAGAGGGCCATTGAAGAAGCTCATCCGTGGTTTGGTTTGTGAAGATAAAAAACTTGTTGAAGCAGCAAGAGATTCCGAAGCACAGTTGAAAATCGAATTTAATGTGCCTAAGAAATCGATAGCGTCAGGGCCTCAAGATTGGATCGAAACTGAAGCTCTTGAGGCTGTGGATGAAGGGGAGTCGTATCAAATAATAACGAATGATGGGAAGGTCATAACGTCTGATGAAGTGACTATCTCAAAAAAGGAGCGGCTTGAACGTTTCGGAAAGTCTGTGTTTGTTGATGAGGCTATGAGAAAGCTAGAGACGTTTAAGAATGAATTCGGATTAAGTTATGGAACAAGGAAGAATTAGATTTGCTTGGGGGAGGATATTATACGTTTTTTTATGTATACTGATCAGTGCTGCAGCTGCTTATTGGACACCTGTCAAGCCAGACCAGTTGGAGAAGATGGCTAATATTGCTGCGGCAGTGTTTTCGATTCTATTCGGGTTTTCTATGACCATCATAGCAGTAGTCGGTGGCCTTGATACCGTCCTTGGGTCTTTTTCATGGGAATCTCTACAGCGGTATAGAGATACTTTCAGTGCTAAAATTTTTAGACAATCATTACTTTGCTTGATGTATTTTGTGTCGATTATTGCGTCTCTACTAGTGGTGGTAATAGATCCATTGACAATATATTATAAGGTTGTGTCTAGAGTTTTCATTTTTATGGTTAGTTTTTCTTTTTTTTGCTCACTAACAATGCCTTTTAGTTTGCATAATTTGTACTGCGAGCGTTATGAATTTCTTATGAAAGATAAAGGCGCACCTAAGTAACTAGCTAGATTTATTCTGTATATTATACTCCGTCCCAAAGCTTTGCTATATAGGCTAGTTCGGCATCAATTAGGGTGGCAAGTGTAGCGCTAGGTGAGGGCTCGTCTATTATTTTGGAATTCCTTGTGTCGAGAATTGACATAGTGGTTTCTTCTGGTGACATGGTTTTTAGGCATGTTGTCATTAAATATGTGATGATGTCTACCCTGTTTTTTGTAAGCTTATCAGGTTTGAAATATAGCTTAATCAGGCTGGGGTGCCCATTTATCTTCAAGCCAAGCTCAGGATTTACGCTCACTGAAATTCCAGAACTTTCGTAGAGACATGTGGGAGGATCAAACCAAACTAGCTCTTTTTTGCCGGACCATTTGTTATAGCCGCTTATTATGGCTGCATAGTTTTCGCGCTTTTTTGCAGAGATACTTGTAGCTATCCTGTCAAGAGAATTATTTTTAAGATTGTCTTTGTGTAGCTGAATAATTCCTTCTCGGATTTGTTTGTAATAATCGGATGAAGGGTTGTATTCTGGGCGCTCTTTTATCTGACGAACTTTTGTCGCTTTTGGCGTCCCACTCTTGGAAACAATTTCTACAAAGTCAGTTAGGGATAAACGACGCATATTTTCCCCTCGATCAATAGAATTACAATTGCAAAATGTTTAATGTCGCCTGCCGTCTTCCTCTTTTGCCACTCCTTTGAATGGTTCTTTCTTTTTAACATCCATAAATTTACCAGTATCGGCATCGCGCTTCACCCAAGTATCGTTTTGGGGATTATGAACCTGCGTCCTGTCAGTAACCGAGCCCTTGCGATATCCAGCTCCGGTGTTCTTGGCCATTTTGTCTCCTGGGGCAGTCGATGTAAAATTTAATTTTATATAATCTGCCGCAGATATTCATGCAATACTGTACCGTGAAAAAGATATTGTCTGCATATTAGTAATGATTTTAGTATGATAAATCTGATAGAGGTGCCAAGTCGATGAGGAAAAATCACTTCTTCCTCGCGTGCAGCTACCTGCATCACCCCGCAACACCTTGATATTTCAACTTAATATACTGGAATAATTAACTATTCATGTCAAAACATCCTCCCCAACGTCCTTTTTCCTCCTCCCTATAGCAAAAACCCCTTGACCTCCCCGTACCAAATCCGTACTTACCCCGAGCCAACGACGCGCCAACGAAGCCAACGGATTTGGCCCCCAACTTTTTCTTGGGAACGGAAATTTTGGGGTTGACTTCGGGACGAGTTTGGGGCATTTAGCCTGTTCCCTGATTCTGTTTATAGGACCGTAGCTCAGGGGGAGAGCGCTTGCTTGACACGCCAAAAGCGTGATTTAACCCCCTAAAATCCTTCCAAAAGCCCCTGTGAAAATGTGATCTCGTTGGCGAAGTGCCAACGGGATCTTCTTCTTTTTATTGGCCTGAGAATCGGACTTTGGTCGGTCGTTGGTCAGTCGTTGGCGTGACTGTGGTGGTGGTTGCCAACTGGATTTTTCTTTTGATCCTGAGAGCATTCTCGTCTGGGTTAAATGCGAAGGAAACTGCGTTTTTGATCCTAACGGAAAAAGTCGAGCAGTAGGGAATTGACCCTCTCGGGAGCGTCGAGTTGTAACCAATGGCTTGCACTTAATATTCGTTCGTAGCGCCACGGTCCGGAAAGATGTTGTTTTGAGTGAGTCATCTGGCTTTCCACTAGAAATCTATCTCCGTCGCTCCAAAGACCCATGACGGGAGTGCTCAGGGGAGGAGAAGGCGGCTGTTGTAAAAACAGACCAAAATTGGCCCGGTAGTAGTTCGCGCCGGCGGTCAGACGACCAGGACGGGAGAGGTTAGCGTGCCAGTGCGGGAATTCACTGGGATATTGCGTCAGAGAGCGAAAAAGAAACCAGTCGCAGCGTGTGACGAGGTACTCTGCCAGACCGGGGAGTTGTAGTAGAAGGATATAATGTCCTTTAAGTTTTTGCATTATGCCGGCGGCTACGTAACCTGATGGATGACCAACCGAGAGCGCGGCATAGCGATTAATTCGCTCAGGGTGCCGCATACAAAGCTGCCATCCAATGATAGCTCCCCAATCATGGCCAACCAATCGCACAGTGGTGCTACCTATGGCGTCGAGAAGTCCGATGACATCTCCGACAAGATGTTCCATGCGATACGCGGAACAATCCTTGGGCATTGAGGTTTGTCCGCAGCCTCGGGTGTCTGGCGCGATCACCCGGTAACCAGCTGCTACAAGTGCTGGTATTTGCTTACGCCAAACGGTATGGCAGTCTGGAAACCCATGGAGCAATAAGACATCTGGGCCTTGCCCGGCAATAACGACGGACATGCGAATGCCATTGACTTCGTAAGTTTGCGCATGGTCGTCCATTTCTCCCCCTCCATCCTCATTAGCTCCAAATCGCTTTTATTTCGTGATTTAGCATGACCTTCAAATTATTCATTTTAAGCACGGACTGCTGACTACAGACTCCAGAGTTCAGGACATACACACTTGATTGCGACCTCGGGATTTTGCCTCATACAGTAACATGTCAGCACGATTGATGATATCGTCGACTTGCTCACCAACTGTAACCCCGGTAACCCCCGCACTAAAAGTAAATGCAACATCGCCTTTTGCAGTTTTTGCTGGAGTATTACGGATCATGTCAAGTAACCGTGTTACACCAACAAAGGCATCTTTCAAAGTAGTATCTGGCATAATAAGTAGAAACTCTTCCCCTCCATAGCGGCAGGCCATGTCACATTCACGGATATTGGTCTGAAGTACATGGGCCAGAGCGATCAGTACTTCGTCACCAACATTATGACCGTAGGTGTCGTTTATCTTTTTGAAGAAGTCGACATCAAGAATTGCTAGACTGAGGGAATTTCCATTTCTGCTTGCTCTGGCAATCTCCTTCTTGAGCATGCCGATTCCGGTTAGTCTGTTGTAAAGGCCAGTCATGGCATCGGTAAGCGCCATCTCCGCCAGTTTATCCTGTGCTGTCTGAAGATCCTTAATAAAATAACGTGCGACATAGAGGATCGAAAACACCACAAGCGCGATAACGGCGAACCCGCCAAGTATCATGTACGTGCGTGCCCGAAAAAGCTTATTATTTACGTCGTCAGCCAGGATGGACACGGCGATACCGCCACGTATTTCACCAACTTTGTATCCTTGCTTTGCATGGCATTTCAAGCAGGGCTCGACCGTTTTCAGTGGTGCCATGTAGCGGAAGTATGTTTTTCCATCCATCTCAGCAATCGTCGTTGTATGTGTTGCACCCTGCTGGAATTTGCGTAGAGAATCAGCTTCGAAGGAGTCTGGCGCATTGTCAGGATTCATTAGATTGAGACTAGTTATCTTGTACTTGAGCCGATCTCCGTGCTGAGTAGATTCCGACAATTCTCGAGTAACGAGCGCTGGATTTTTTAAAGTGAATGTGCGTCCGTCGCATTCAATTATAGCATCTACCCCAACGATATCTTTCAAGTATTTGTTGACTCCTCCTGCTGTATCTAGCGGTACATATACTCCCCCGTGATTGGATAGCCATAGGCGCACATTGAGAATTTCATCAAAAAAAGAACTTCCTTCATCCTCAAATTGCTGTACAATCGTGCTAGTTGTCACCGCATTGAAAGCAAAAAAGACGGTCACAATGACCAGGCTAATCAATAATGCGATTATCCCGAGATATTTTTTTACAAACCGTCTGCTGGCGTCAATTTTTAATACATGCTGAAGATGGTCTTGTCTCACAGGCTCTGCTCCCCACGGATTTTATAGCACACTTACAGTATATTCTTACCCGTCCATGATGTCGATTAAAATACGCATCTCATGAAGACATGCAGGGTTTGTATTTAGGCCGCAGATTAGTATGAAATCTTGGCGTGATCAGTTTGGAATGGATGCCAACATGTTTCTTTTGTTTTGATATAAAAATGGCAGACGCCTTTCTCCGTAATATATAATGGAAGTTATGACAACTTAGTTATATTGTTACTTATTTTGAAAAGTTCTGAACGGAGCCCCCCCCTTTGCCAAAGAAATATGTGACATGTCCGCTGGGCTGTGTTAATTTTTACTGAAGTATAATCCCGTCCCTGGGTTCCAGGAGGCTGGAGTGGGTAAATTTTCTGGTTATTACTGCTGAATATTCTTCTCCGTATTTATCGATTTTTTTAATAGAGTTTGAAAAAATGTCGGAGGTTGTGCAATGGACGGTGATGGAAATGGGTATGCTACTAAAAGTTTCCATAGCCTTTGCCTTGAGATATTGGGCGGCGATGTAAATGTTTCAGCCTATAGAAAAACGCTATTGGTGTTATATATTGTAAACTTATTAAGTATTTCTAATATAAAAATCAAGCAAGTTATGGAGACTGTCGGAGCTAGTAATGTTCTAATTGGATTGTGTGCAGAACCTGTGAGAGTCGAGGGGATTTAAAAATGTTTTTGTGAAAAGGATTATTATGGAATCGGTCCAGTTTTATCCGAGGTTTTAATTGGTTTTGAGAAATATCATTTAATATGCAGTAAATGTCTAACAGCTGATGTCGGTTGAGGTGATTGATGTCAAATATATTGGTCGTGGATGACGAATATTTTTGCCGTTGCTTCGTTGAAGATATGCTTATCTCGGCTGGATATGACGTATTTGTGGCTTGTAATGGCAATGATGCCTTGCTTGTGCTCAAAAATAACTCTGTCGATGTTGTTGTTACAGATGTATTTATGCCTGAGAAAGACGGTATAGAACTAATAATTGAAGTCAAAAAGATCCAAAGTGTGCATGGTGTGATTGCAATTTCTGGAGGAGGGAGGCTCTTTAAGGGTTTTCAGTTTCTTAACCTTGTTAAGCCGCTTGGTGCTGATATCTGTCTTGAAAAACCTATTGATCGTAATGAACTTATAGAAGCAGTGGCGCGTATTATGCGTAAGCATAGGTTCAATTTTTAGATCAGATAGCCGATTGTTTGTTAGATAAATGGTGTGGATTAATTTTTGAGGATGGGGGAATTATGGAAAGCTCTACAGGTGTATTTATTCCTGCTGAAAGTTCAAGCCTCTCTTCGATTCTAGAGCAGTACGATTTTGTTGGCAGGTCTATTGATTTTTCAATATTCGATAATATGCCAATTTCTGTGTTAATATTAAACAAATTTCGACAAATAGTGTTTGCGAATAAATTTATCTTAAAGCAGTTGAATCTTGGATCAATGAATAACTTGCTTGGTGTCCGACCTGGTGAGTTACTACATTGTACCTATTCCCAGCGAAGTCCAGGAGGGTGTGGTACTTCAGAGTATTGCCAAAAATGCGGTGCAGTTAGTGCGATCTTGGGGGCGACATCTGGAGTTGCTACTGAAAATGAGGCTAAAATACTTGTTGATATCGAAGAAAAAATGGACGCACTGACCTTAAAAGTTAGTGCTTTCCCCTTGGTGCTTGGCGATGAAGTTTTTGCGGTTATTTATATTAATGATATTTCGGCGGTGATTGATAGAGATCTATATGAGAGGATCTTTTATCATGATATGACAAACGGTATCGCAGCGATCATCTCTGCTGCTAAAATAATAGGTGAGGATACTAATTGTGAAGATATTAGAGAAATGTCAGTATTGATAAAAGATCGTGCTGAACTGTTAATCAATGACATTAATGGGCATCGGTTGGTAAAATCTGCGGAGCAAAATACTTTAAAAATAAATCCTATTGAGTTCAATTTAAGTGAGCTAATTGCGTTGTCTATTGGGACGAGCGCTCATGAGGCGGCAAGTGTAGGGATTCGTTTTGTGCTTGACCTTGACGATAGTATCGTGCTGTATACAGATCGGTCTGTCCTGCTAAGGGCTGTCGAAAATATCGTGAAGAATGCTCGTGAAGCATCTTCAATTGGACAAACAGTTGATGTGGAAACTTATTGTGAAGCCGATTCGGTTGTGATATCAGTACATAATGAAAATGTGATCCCTCATGAGGTTGGGCTGCAAGTTTTTCAAAGAGCTTTTTCTACTAAATCAATGGGAAGAGGTTTTGGAACATATGGAACGAAGCTACTTGTAAAAAATTATTTAGATGGAGACGTTTATTTTTCTAGCACTAACGATGCCGGAACTACTTTTTATATCCAAATCCCACTAGTTTTAAAGATTGATGGTGAGATGTGAACTGCCTGCGTGTTTATAAAGATAAGCCTTGGGCTTTTCTAGAAGTGACACGCAAAGAATATGATACAGCAAGACCATGAAGGAAGGCGAAGTTGTCAAGAAAAGAATTTGAAAATTTGATTTGCTCATTTCTTGCTCAAGTATTTGAGGAGTTGTTCCTTCGAGCTGATGCTGAAAAATTGGTAGAATCGTATTTGCAAGTTTTAAGGACTGAAGTTTATGGGAAAAGCGAGGTATCTTTCGTTTTTGATTTTTGATTGAACGGTCGCTGGCATGAGATAAATAATAAGAGCGGGGCGATATATGCATACCACCCCGCCCAGGTGTGAAAGCAGCGCCCTAGCTGAATCACGATTTTTTCATATACCGTGACTGTTGGTGAGTCAATGGCCCCCTGGGCGCTTTGTAATCTACACCGCTGTCGTCTCGTTCAGCTTCTGCCACTCAGCAGTCCCAACGACGCTTCTGAATCCCCCGTTCACCTTCGGCTTCTCCGCCAACTTCTTCTTGAAGAAAAGATCCCGAAGCATTTCAATGTCATCGATAAGAATGGCGAGAATGCGATGAGTTGTAACGTATTTCTGGCTAGGGAGGCTATCATCAGCATCGGCAGGAGCTGTCCTGGGGCAAAAACGTGGGAAACCGCGTTTTTGTT